>JAESRM010000032.1 GCA_016764635.1 Planctomycetota bacterium | reverse complement strand
CTCTATGCCCGACAAGCTCCTAGTCGGGTCATTCTCAGAACTGGACCTACTTCACGAGTCGTTGGGGAAGGCCTCGGGTGATACACCCGGGGCCTTCCCCTTTTCTTTGTCATTTGCAGGTCAGCGCCCACCCGGCGCAGGAGTAAACTCGGGGCAGCAAGATGCACAGCCCGCCCCTTCGTGGACGCTGCCCCCGGCGCGCCCTATTCACTTGGAGACTCGACCCCGTGGCCGCCCGCCGCGTGGTTCCTACTCCTTTGCGCCCCAAGATATTGCAGGGGGCGGCGATCGGCGCCGTGGATTGGATGCGACTGGAACGGCTTCGTCCGCGCTTGATCCCTGGACCGCTCGGCCTCTCGATGGAAATGTGCACGCACATGATTCCTGCGGAGTGGGATGACAATGGCGTGCGCCGTGATGTGCTCTATGTCCTGCGACGGGATGTGCAGGTGAGCGGAATCGGGCGTGCGGCGGGCTTGCTCCTGCCGGGCCACCCACACCCCGCACGCATCAACGCGATCGATGAGGACATACGTGTCCAGGTGACGGCGGCCAGCAACGATGGCGTGTGCCAGTTGGAACTCGGCGGCACGATGGCGGGCGAATGGCAGAGCAGCGCGCTGTTCAATAGCGGGCAACACCTCATGCGCGTGCTGGGAAACCAGTCCGGAGGCTTCCTGGTGTTTGACGAGAACGGCAGTGGTGCGCTGATCGAGCTGGAAGCCCATCCTGAGTTGGCGGAGCCCCTAGACGTGCAGAGCCAGCACTCCAGTATCTTCGAAGGTGGGTTGATCCCCAAAGGCGCGGCTCAGCCGGACGCAGCCGTGGTCCTTCGCAATCTGGTTTGCCTGTGGAGCCCGCGGGGCAAGGTGCTGAAGGCTAGCCAGCGCAGGGGATTGGCGGCCGCCAATGGAGAAGGCCTCCAAGAGCCGTTTCCGGCCTAATGCCCGCATGGGTTGGCGCGCCTCTAAAGGCCTGCAGTTCCCGCGATCCTAGAAGTGGATGCGCCAGCTAGAGACGCCGGCCGAAGCGGGTTCGGCCATCAATACCCTACCCAGAGTGGAGTCGTAGACCCATTGGGTGGAGCCGACCCCGTTGCGCTCCATGTCGATCGGTGCATGCGTGATGCCCCTCAGGATYAGAGTYGTGGGTTCGGWATCCTCAGAGCCAAAGATGAACTCCATGACGCGGTCGGGGTTSAGGCCGATGAGCTTCGGGTTGACCGAGATGCTGCGCAGGTTCTTGGCACCCAGGATGTAGAGCCTGTTGGCACGCGGATCCACGTGGTATGTGAAGGGTGTGAACTCACGTTCGACCCGCGTCAAGATCGACAGGCCGTGCCAGCGACCCGGGCGGTCTGCCAGGACCTCGTGGTTCTGGTAGGGCGCAGGCATGCTGAGCTTGTGCTGCTCGAGCCAATCGAGGGTGGCGTCCTCGTCCATCGTATTCCAGTGGTGGACGGAATCCGAGCTGCGAAGCGAGTCGCCGCTGCCTCCTCGCAAGGCGAGTTGGCTATCGAATTGGTCGCACAGGTTGACCAGGTCGGTCAAGGGGTCCGAAAGGGCTGCGAAAGTSCGGACYGGAGTGGAYGTGAGGTTGCGCACCATGTCSGTGCTCTGRTCGATGGTCCCGGTGACCGCGTYCARATCGAACGACGAGGCGCGTAGRTATTCGAAKCCGAAWGCGCTGGGGCYTCCGCCGAACATCAGCTCRCTGTCGAAWAGSGTRGTGTCGCTGGATCCGCGRTAGCTGTAAGGCAGGGAGGTCGTGCCGGTATGGTTGACGACGGCTGCGAAGCGTCCTGAGTAGCGGTCCTGGTGCCGGGCTGCGTAAGAGGTCACGCCTCCTCCGCCCATGGAGAAGCCGATGCCGTACAAGCGCTCCACATCGATCGGCAATACGGAGGCCACCCAGTTGAGGGCTAGCTCGGTGTTGATCTGCGARTACTCGATTCCGAAGTTGAACTTGTGAGCTCCAAGGGGAGCCACCACATACCARCCGCGGCTGCGAGCCTTGKTGAAGTAGTCCGTGAGRGTGAGCAATTCGTCCGGGGTYTCGCCGTAACCATGGAAGAGGACCAACATGGGGGCTCGCTCGATTTGACCCATGGGGAGGCCGATCAGGAAGGTCTCCTCCCAATCCGTACCGGTGTTCGTCAGAGTGACCCGATAGACGCCCCTGGCGACGGATTCGACGAGGTTGGCGCCACCGCGGAAATTGCTCGGACCGCCGCCGAGGGTGCCCAGACTCTCCTCACCCAAGTCTTCCCCATAGATGCCGTACAGGCGCGGGATGTCTGAGATCGCCCGACTGTCGTCGAGGGAGCTGTAGGGGTTCTTTTTGGAAGGCACCACGACTGCGCTGAGGGCCAAAATGATTCCGGTGCAGAGGACGAGGGGGAGGCGTTTGTTCATTGGATGGGGGCGCTGGGTCAAGGATCCACGTGACCGCCGGGGCATACGGCAATTCAAACCTCGACGAGGCCTTGTATCGACATAGGGGATAGCGCTACCCGAGCCGTACGGAGTTTCTTATGGGGCGCTGTGCTATCTCGATATGGTTATCTCGGAAGGAGGCAGATTCTCCGGGCAATTTCGCTTCCCGGGGCAACGGGGGACCTTAGGCTGACCCCATGAAAGTGAATTGGATGGTGGTCGGCGCGATGTTTGGAGCCCTTGCTGTGKSYRYRSSGRSTWKWGSCGNMMYRYKGWCNKSAAAGCRCNAGYCNYMKRRACNSSRAAGYMSWYRATWKKTKGMMKWMCRMKKSSKMTTACCAGCTCATTCATGCGCCGGTGTTGATGCTCTTTGGCCTATTTCGAGACCTGCACCCCAAGGGGCGTTCGGTCGGCGACAGCCCGGGCTACTGCATTCTGGCGGGAAGCCTTATCTTCTCGGGCACGCTCTATGCCATGGCCCTAGGCGCCCCCAGGATCTTGGGAGCCGTCACCCCGATCGGCGGTGCATTACTGATCGCGGGTTGGGGCTTGTTCGCTTGGAAGGCACGTTCTTCGTCCTCGAGTATTTAACGCACCATATCATCATGCCCCATCGCACACCGACCCCTTGCATCCCCGATGCAGCCCTTGAAATCGCAGGCAAGCACGTGGGCGACATTTTGAAGCATGCCATCCAGCTGGAAGAGCATGAGGCCACAGTGGTCGTCTGGGACTCCCAATGTGAGCTGAACGCTGCTATCGCCCAGGCCTATCAGCGCTGCTTGCCCGAAGCGACTTTCATCAACTACGACAGCACGTCCCCGGAGACCATCTTGGCGGCGTTTGAGATCCTCGAACCTGGGGATCTGGTCGTGCTGGTGCAGTCCACGAAATTCAGGTTGGCCGCCTGGCGACTCAGGTTGGAATTGTTCAAGCGCGATTTGAAGGTGATCGAGCATCCCCACTTGCTGCGCATGCCAGGGGAAGAAGCGCTCATCTATATCGATTCCTTGGCCTATGACCCGGTGTACTACCGGGGCGTGGGGAGGGCGCTCAAGGCGCGGCTAGAAGCCGCACAAGTGGGCATTGTCCATAGCCGGGGCGAGCAGTTGGTCTTCCCCGCAGGCTTCGACAAGCCCGGACTCAACGTGGGCGATTATTCAGAAATGAAGAACGTGGGGGGCCAGTTCCCCATAGGCGAGGTCTTCACGGAGTCCTTGGATTTGGAAGCCGTGCATGGACGCGTGGTGATCGGTCTCTTTGGTGACATGGACTTCACCGTCAACCGACCGGAGAACCCCATCACTCTAATCGTCGAAAAGGGCCGTGTGGTGGGCACTGAAAACTCCACTCCAGGTTTTGACACCGTACTCGAAAGCATTCGAGCGGATGAGGGAGAGGTTTGGTTGCGTGAATTTGGCCTGGGACTGAACAAGGCGTTCACGCGCGATCGCATGGTGACGGACATCGGATCTTATGAGCGCATGTGCGGTGTGCACCTTTCCCTTGGCTCAAAGCACTCCGTCTACAAGAAGCCTCAGATCAAGAAGAAGCATGCACGACAACATGTGGACGTGTTTGTCATGACGGACTCAGTGACACTCGATGGGCAGGAAATCTATTGCGACGAAGATTGGGTCGTCGAAGCGTAGAAGGGAAATTGACAAATGGGGACCGGATTCCTTGCTCGGAATTCGGTCCCCGTTGATTATTGCTCGGTGGTGAGCTTGAGTCGTAAGGACTCCAAATCGCGTTTCTGTGGTATTTGGGAGCAGCGAAGTCCCAGGTGTACAACCGACATGGCCAGAATGGAGGCTCCCGTCATGGTTGCAATGGAGAACATGCGGCCTTCCGGATCGCCGAAGTAGAGTTTGACGACGACGATAATCAGGGCTGGCACCAGGAACCACCATTGGAAGCTACGGGCTAGTGCAATGTTGTATTCCACGTGGGAGATAGAGCGGTCTAGGTCGCCACAGAGGGAGTCGTCGAAGCCACGTTCCTTGCGGATGCGGGCCACACGTTTGAGCAGCATCCAAATGGCCACGCAAACCATGACGGCTCCCCCGAAGATCTTGTAGTGGTTCACTTGATCGAACAAGGGATCACGGAGTTGCTCGGCTGCGACAAATAGGCAGATGGCTATCATGCCCAGTTCGTTTGCTGTTACGCCGAGTTCGATGCAGCGCGTTTTCTTGATGAGGGTGCGGTGCAGGGCGTCGTGGTCGAGCGCGAACATCTTCTGGTCTTTCTGAGAGTCCCAGATGACTTGCATGTCTTCAAATTTCATGGTCGTTTGTCTCCTTGCTTTGGCGTGCTAGCGCCTTCTTGATACGGTTCAGTTTGACCCCCACATTGTTTTGGGTGATGCCGAGCGTTTGAGCCATGTCCTTGTAGCTGAGCCCTTCGAGTAGCAGCAACATGAGGGACCGGTCAATCGGTTCGAGCTTCGCAATTTGCTGATAGAGCCAGGCTATCCGCGGGTCTTCGTCGCTGGGCACGAGGCCCCCCATGTGTTCCAGCACATCGAGGTTTTCGCGTTTGTCCGAGTGCCGTTTTTCCTTCCGTGACCATTCGATCCCAGAGAAAAGCGCCACCCTGTACACCCATGTCGAGACCGCCGAATCGCCTTTGAACTTGGGGATCGAGTTCCATAGCTGGAAGCCGATCTCCTGGAACAAATCCTCTTGATCGTGGGCGTTGAAGGCATAGGCCCGAAGGACTTTGAACAGCAACCCGCGATGGGTGCTGATCCAGTCGTCGAAAATGCGCTTGTGTTCGGTGTCGTTCATGTGGGGGGCGGGGCGAGATGCCCCATTTCCACCAGCATTAGTGCTATGACCCGGGTCCATTCTTACGGCAAACCAAGAAAAGCGGCTCAGCCCCGTCCCACAAACCACACAAGACCACCGCACGAGCCCTCCGAGGACTCACCGACTACCTGGGAGTGAGTTTGAAGGTCAGTGTGGTCGTCTTRCCCAACTCYARAGGCARSGCGATCTCGGTTTCCGCATAGGCGGCGCCGACCTGGCGCAGCGTCCAAGGGCCAGGCTCGATGAATGCGCCGAGCCAGAAGGGACCCGGTCCCACGCAGCGCGTGGCGGTGCTGAGTCCACGACCCTCTTCGCCCAGCTTGAGTATCAACGGTCGGCGGGTGTAGCCGGAGAATTTGACCAGTTCAAAAACAGCCGGGGAAGGCGTGCCGTCGTACCCTTCAAGGCGCAATTTGACGCGGCCGCCGAGCGCAACTTCATGYTCGATTCGGAGCACACCGTCATCGGGCAGKGCCSCTGAGTCCARCGGGTAGTGGGTGGCAAAGCGCGTGCGCACATAAGGCAGGCTGGATGGCGTCTTGAGCGTATTCAAGCCGGTCCTCAAAGCGAAGGTGTACTTGCCTTGGGGGATGCCGGTGAACCACAACTGGCTGTCCCGGACGGTCTGGGGCGGAACCGCGATGGTGCCATTGTCGCGATCGAACAGTTGTAGGGAGACGTCGGTGCTCTCGAGGGTTTTGGCGCCGGGGCCGGTCAATCGAACAGCGATCTGGATCGGGATGGATCCGGGTGTGCCCTCGACCGCGGGCGACATTTCAATGGATAGGCGGCCCTTGCGGTCGACCATGGACCGTTTTAGCGTGAGCGTTAGGGGCGCATAACCCTGGGCTGTGCAGCGCACACGGATTCCACCCTTTTCGGGAATGGCCAGGCTGAGGACGCCATTTTCGTCGCAAGGGCGAAGCCTTCGGTAGAGGGCTTGAGAAGGGTTCGGTTGGGGGTCGACCGTGTATTTTTTGGGGAACAGGAATTGCAGATGCGCGTCCTCGATCGGAACTTTGCCGGAGTGCACGGATACCCGGATGGGCGCCAGCTCGGCGTTCAATTGCACGCCGCGCGCGGGAGCCTTGTAGACACTTCCAGTCTGCTCGAGCGGGTCGAACGAGAAGGTTGTTCCGGCCTGTACCGGGTTGGCTACGGCCAAGCGATAGGAAATTCCGTCTTCCAGCCCGTCCATCCGGAAGTAGCCTGTGTCGTCGGTTCGGGTCGATATACGGGCCTGCACCACCTTGCCCTTGGCTGCACGAACCCCGTGGAAACGGAACAGCTTATTGGATCCCGAGGACATGGGAGTTGCGATGATTTCAACGTTGCTGCCCAGGGGCTGTCCGTCGAAATGGGCCATGCCTGAGAGCGCGGCCCCCCTATCCAAGCCGAGAGCACCCAGGTCGTGCATGGGTTTCTTTTTGAACTTAATCTTAGAGTTCAACGTGCCAAACCCGGGCACAACGATGAATAGTTGCCCGCTTGTATACCCGGGGATGGCGAGTTCGAACCTGCCGAATGCATCGGTTTCGGTGGTCAGCAAGCCGTCCAAAACGGCCTCGGGGTCGCTCGGGATCGTGCCGGGCCAGAAGCCAACCCACCTTCTTGAGGCTTCCACGTTGTCGGGCAAAACGATCGAACCTCGCAGGTGCGTTGTGATTTGCCGCAGAATGAGCTGCCCGGAGAAGACGATCTTTCTCCCCTTGCGGACTTGGGGCACTTCGAAACCGAAATCCTGGTACTCGGGATGCCGCAGGTAAATACTGATTTGGTCACGCGGCGTGATGGGGCCATTGGTGAAGAGGCTGTCCACATCCACCACCATTTTTCCATTGGTCTTGACCGGGATGTGCAGGGTTGTGGCCCCGGCTTCGCGCCAGCGCCGGATGCGCAGGACGGCCGGACTTTTCAGCCTGCGGTTGGCTCCCGACACGTTGAGGATCAGTCGGTGGGTGGTTTTTGCGAGGCCTGCAGGGACTTCGGCGCCGGGGAGYTCCGCCTTCGCGATGGGGGTCCTGCTCGGCGGYGTTGCGGWYCGGGCGTGGACCAAATCGGCGGCAGGATCGGTGACGGCCGGGCCTAAGCTGGCCAAATTTGTATTGGGTCTGACAGGTTGGGTGAGGGGCAGTCCTCCCATCATGGCGATGGTGGCGGTGGCCATTAGAGCGCCACCCAAGGCCAGCGCAGCTTTGGATGCCTTCGAAGTTTTCGAGGCCTGGGGTGCGATGCCAGATGAAGTGGGAGCGGTACCGGATGCGGTCAGGGCCTGTTGTTTGACCGCAGCTTTGTGGATGGCTCTACGCACGGCGTGCAGTCCTCCTAAGCCAAGGAATAGGCCTCCTCCAGCGAATCCGACGGGCAGCAAGTTGCGCAGCCGGTCAAATGCCCTGTGCATACGGACGCGCATGGTTCCTACGGCGACGCCGGCCTCCTCGGCCAATTCGCGGGGCGCCAATCCGCGTTCGAGTAAGTCCGCAAGTAGCCGAGCATCCTTGGGTGGCAGCCCAGCGATCGCCTTGCGTATCTCTTGCTTGAGCTCGTTGAACTGCGCGGCTTCCAGGCCATCGGGCGTGGGAATTTCGACAAGGCGGTCCGGGTCTAAGGGCCGGTTCGCGCGGCGGCGTGCCGCGCGSGCCTTGTTCACAAGGATTCCTACCAACCAGGGCAGCACAGCCCTCTCGGAGTCCCAGGACTCGCCCAATTCAATGGCAGCCAAGAAGGTTTCCTGAACCAAATCCTCGGCCCCTGAACTGTCCGAAGACAGGTGTTTGGCAAGCGCGAGCAGTTCTCCCGAAACCGCGTCGAAAACCTGTGTCAGCGCTTCTGGATCTCCGGAGCTTAGATAGCTCGAAAAGAGGCGATTGGCTTGTTGGTGTGTAGTGGCATCCATCTTGTGGGCTCTTGCCCCAGGAGCCCCGGGCGTTACCCGGAGAGTGTGAAAAGTTGGAGATTGTTCCGGCACCGGGTTCGATGCAGCTCATTCGCCCTCTATTGACTGCTGTTTCATGTCTTCGGCTCGCTGGAGCTCCAAGAGCGTGCGCGCGTACCCCAGTTGGGACATGTGGCTGTAGGGCTGATGCTCCCCAAATGACCGTGTATCGTTCTTCCACGACTCGCGGAACAGGGGGGCGGCTTTCTCGTGTTGAGCATTCGAGCCGAATGCATTCCCTAGGTTGTACCGCAGGGTCCCCAAATCAGGGTCGTCCGGGTGTTTGCTTTCTAGGAATGAGCCGTAGACGAATTCGAACTCCTCCTCGGGTGAATTCAGCGTCTCTAGCTCCGAAACGATTGGGGCCTGTACGTTCAGAACTACTCCGGAACGCATGGTCGCGCCTTCCAGATGCCCAACTTCTGGACGTCGCCTTTGGGCACGGGCCACTAGGCGTCCGATCGCCAAACGGCGCAGCGCATGGGCTCCGGCACCTATTCTTTAGTTGCCGGAGCCTCTTGTTCAGTGAGAGGCTTATCCCCGAAATATTGGACGGCAGGCCACGTGCGATTTCAGCCTTCGTTTTGCCCGATCAAGCTCACTTATCAGGAGCGAGCCGGTCGGCTAGCCAGGCACGGGCCGTGCGCCAACGGCGTTCCACCTTCTGCCGGGAGATGTTCATGACATCTCCAGTTTCCTCAAGGGTGAGTCCAGCGTAGAAGCGTAAGTCCACGATTTGGCCGAGTTCCGCGTCGAGCTCGGTCAGGCCTTGGACGGCTTCCTCCAACCAAAGGACTTCATCCGCGTATTCGGTGGGGTTGCAAATGACTTCTTGCAAGGGCACTTGTATGCCCAGGGCGGAGCGCTTGAGAGTGGTGCGGGCGCGGGCATGGTCCACGAGGACCTGGCGCATGGCTCGGGAGGCGGTCCGGAGGAAGTGACTGCGGTCATTCCAGCGCGAGTCGTTGTCGCCCACTTTCATCCAGGCCTCGTGCACCAGGGCCGTGGGCTGGAGCGTGTGGTCACGCCCGGCGCGGGCCATAATGTGCCCAGCAAGCTCCCGGAGGACGGCGTATATTTCGGGATCAGAGGACAGCACGATGTGCCCTGAGCGTACCAGTTACCCTATACCGAAGTGGGACACGGGCAAAAAAACACCGCGGAGTAGGTCTATCGACCCACACCGCGGCAAGTTTTCTCAATCWWKGNKSMKTGGMGYKWTNCNTATGGNATAWWGMYTGMKKTKTCYKKCRMCGNYYSRCCGSTGNKKMAYWRYCCSCRATSTCCCSACGTAAGAGGGGTCCATTTCCAGGGTTTGAAACCCGGAGCAGGCAGATGAGAATCGAATGCAGGGAACTGTTCCTCCCCTACAACAGACAAAGCGAGTTCTCACCTGACTCTCCTCGGTGAAAAACCGAATTCCTTCGATTTGAGCAAACAAGGGTCTACCAGGCCCCATTGTGAGCACGAAAACGGTAACCTGATCTCGCCCGGGCCCACGGGGCAGCCTTAGTTTCCAACCCATCCAATTTGCAATGAATGCACTCTCAAAGTACACCCTCGCTGCGTGCCTAGTCCTCTCCACCACTTCCTGCGCGTCGATGATGACGGGCAAGAATGACATGCTCGATATCACGTCCACCCCGTCGGGTGCCCATTTCACCACAAGTATGGGGGACTCCGGAGTGACCCCCGCTATCGTAGAAGTCCCAGGCAAGCGGGATGTGACCTTCACGTTCCAGATGGATGGATACCGCGATGCTACCAAGGTCGCTGTCCCGCACATGTCCAAGTGGGTTTGGGGCAACCTATTCTTCTTTGGCTTTGTCGGTCTCGGCGTTGACTTTCTCGGGGAAACAAGCTTAACCCACGATGATGTGGATGTGACCCTGCGGGCCCTATAAGCCCCAGCCGCTACAGCCAAAACAATAACGCGCAGTCGGCAGCTCCCAAGAGCTGTCGACCGCGCGTTGTTTGTTTGAGAGGAGGCCTACCAGGCGAATGCCATCAGGCCCAGGGTGATCGCGAAGAGTCCGGTTGCGATGTAGAAATACGGCCGACCGTGGGACCAGAGTTCCATGAAGGAGCCGGCGACCATGGTGAGCTTCACGAAGGATG
>JAESRM010000031.1 GCA_016764635.1 Planctomycetota bacterium | reverse complement strand
CGCCCTTGGGTACACCTTCTCCCTCCTTCCCCCCCCAGCCCGCACGTTCGCACAGTAGGACCCCGGGCCAGCGTCGATACCGATGCCATGCCGAACCTGACAGTTTCCCAAATCGCCCAGCTATGCGGGGCCAGCCTAGAAGGCCCGAGTGACGTGGAAATCTCGGGTCCCGCTCCTTTGGAGGAGGCCCGGCCGGGCCAGGTGACCTTCCTCGGAGATCCCCGCTATCGCGAGGCATTGGCCCACACGCGCGCCAGCGCGGTGGTGTTGGCCCCGGACATGGCCTGCGACCGAACCGACCTGGTTCTCTTGCGCTGCGAACAGCCCAGCGAAGCTTTCACCAAGGTCGTTGAGGCCTTCGCACCCCAGACCCCGCCCGTCGCACCCGGCGTGCACTCGACTTCATTTGTGCACCCGAGCGTGGACTTGCCTAGTGATGTGGCGATCGGTCCCTTTTGCCACGTGGCTGAAGGGGCACGGCTCGCATCCGGCGTGGTGTTGACCTCCCATGTTTCCGTGGGCTGTGGCGCGCGGATCGGTAAGGGCACGGTGCTGTTCCCGCAAGTCACGCTGTACCCATGGGTTCAAGTGGGCGAGTCTTGTCGTTTGCACAGCGGTGTGGTGGTGGGAGCCGATGGATTCGGTTTCCATCCGACCGCCGAAGGCTGGGGCAAAATTCCCCAGGTCGGCAGCGTGCTCATCGAAGATCACGTGGAGATCGGCGCCAACTCGACCATCGACTGCGCGCGCTTTGGCAATACGGTCATCGCCCGCGGAACCAAGATCGACAACCTGGTACACGTGGCCCACAACAGTCAGGTGGGGGAGGCTTCACTCCTGTTGGCACAAAGTGGTGTGGCCGGTTCCACCCATTTGGGCAAGCGCGTCATCCTGGCTGGACAGTCGGGCGTGGGCGRGCACCTGAAACTCGGGGATGGCGTGCGCGTGGGCGCAGGCAGCAAGGTCCTTAAGAGTGTGAAGGCCGGTCAGGACGTCTTTGGCGCGCCGGCTGGACCCAAGCAGGACACCCTGCGAGGCCTGGCATTCTTGCCCCGGCTGCGCGCGGAGCTCAGGAAACTAAAAGATCGCATCAAAGCACTTGAGGAGGAAAACTCTTGAGTCGTAAACAAAGAACCCTGCGGACCGCCGTGGAGATGACAGGCAAGGGCCTGCACAGCGGAGAAACCGTCAAAGCACGTATTTTGCCCGCCCCGGCGGGGCACGGCATCGTGTTCATTCGAACGGACCTGCCCGATGCCCCGCGCATCCCCGCGCACATCCGTTATTACTCCGAGAAGGAGCGTCGTTCACGTCTGGCCAAAGATGGGGCTGAGGTGGAGACCGTGGAGCACTTCCTGGCCACTTGCCGCGGTTTGTCCTTGGACAATCTGATCGTGGAAATGAATGGCAAGGAATTCCCGGGCGCCGATGGCAGCGCGGGTCCCATTGTGGCTCTGTTCCAGCAGACCGGTTACGTGGAACAAGCCGACGATGCGCTGGTCTTCAAACTGGACGAGCCCGTTTACGTGCGCGACGGGGATGCGACCCTGGTGGCGTTGCCGACCAATCACGAGGCGCTGACCTTGCAGTATGTGGCGTCGTTCAAGGACCCTGGTCTGGAGAGCGGCACGGTGCAGTTGGATGTGACCGAAGAGAACTTCATCAACGAGATCGCCCATGCACGCACTTTCTGCCTAGCATCGGAGGTCGATGCGCTGACCAAAGCGGGCTTTGGCAAGGGCGCCACCCGCGAGAATACCCTCATCCTGGGCGACCCGGACAGTGTGCAGCGCATGCCGGACGAAGCCGTGCGCCACAAGCTGCTCGACCTGCTCGGGGACCTGTCCTTCCTGGGCGTGGACCTGCAAGCCCACGTGATCGCGACCCGCTCCGGTCACCGCACCAATGCCATGCTGGTGCAGAAGCTGCTCGACCGACTGCAGGAAGCCGAAGGCGCCGGCCTGCGTCGGGAATCGGGCATGGACATCCGCGAGATCATCAAGATGCTCCCGCACCGTTATCCCTTCCTCATGATCGACCGCGTGATCGAGGTGGACGGCTTCCAACGGGCAGTGGGCATCAAGAACGTCACGATCAACGAGCCGTACTTCCAGGGACACTTCCCCGAGGTGCCGCTCATGCCAGGTGTATTGCAGCTGGAGGCCATGGCGCAACTGGCTGGTATGCTGCTGCTACGTAAGCTGGAGTATTCCGGCAAATTGGCCGTCCTGTGGTCCCTGGACAAGGTCAAGCTGCGCGGTTCGGTGACCCCTGGCGAYCAATTGAGGCTCGAGGTRGAGACCGCACGCATCAAAGGTGAGACGGTGCAGGTCAAAGCCAAGGGATCCGTTGCYGGACGGCTCGTGTGCGAAGCYGTCCTRATGTTTACTATGATCGATGCGTAGGAAGNWAACCCATGGCCACYAARATCCACTCCACAGCAGTCATCGCCCCCGGGGCGCARTTGGGYWCCGACGTAGAAATCGGSCCGTACACTRTCGTGGGCSCCCAGGTGAGTATCGGCGACCGCACGCGYATYGGGCCYCAGGTCATGCTCGATGGCGTGCTCGAGATCGGCGAGGAGAACTTCATCGTGGGGCAGTCCTCGTTGGGCACGCCGCCCCAGGACTTTTCCTACAAGGGCGAGGAAACGCGCCTGTACGTGGGCGACCGCAACACCATCCGTGAATTCGTGACCATCAACCGTGGCACGATCAAGGGTGGGGGAGTGACGCGCATCGGCTCCGACAACCTGCTCATGGCCTGCTGCCACGTGGCCCACGACTGTGAGCTGGAAGACAAAGTGATTTTGGGCAACGGCGTGCTGTTGGCCGGGCACACCCTGGTCGAGCACCACGCCAACCTGAGCGGCATGGCCGGCGCGGTGGCCTTCATCACGATCGGAGCCCACGCTTACATCGGTGGCATGACGCGCATGTCTAAGGATGTGCCCCCGTACATGATCGTGGATGGCCACGACTCGCGCGTGCGCGGGGTCAACACCATCGGGCTCAAGCGAGCTGGATTCACGCCCGAGGAAATCGAGGAGCTGCGCAGTGCCCACCGCAAGTTGTGGCGTTCCGGCGGAGCTCGGGGAGCGGCTTTGGAAGAGTTGCGCGCCGAGTCGGGCTTGGGGCCCCACGTGCGCCATTTGATCGAGTCCATGGATCGCACGGACCTGGGGCTGAAAGGTCGCTACCGCGAATCGAGGCGTCAGTACTACGCCGACCTGGGAGTGCGTCGCATCCTCGAAGGCGAAGCGATCTCGTAATAGATCACCTGTGTGGGGGGGGAGTTGACATGTCGAGGGCGTGGAGTTGGAATAGGGGTAAGCTCCCTGCCAAGGTCTCGAGCCGATCCGGATACCCATCGCGGTGTTCAAAACTCTATTTCCTTGGAGCTTCCATGAAGCACTTCGTACTCCTGGCGGGCCTGCTCATTATCGCCCCCTTCGCTTCTGCCCAGCAGACTTCCCAGTCCACTCAGAAGCCTTTTAGCCCGGCGTTTGTGCCGAGCTCTTCACGAGCCAGCTGCACGCCGATCGGTGGCACCGGTTTGTGCGTGCCCCTCGACAGCACTTTTGATGTGGTTCCCTTCGGTTCGTCATCCGGTTGCGGAAACAACGACGATGGCTCCCAGGCTTACACGTTGAACGGCTGGTTGTTCGACCACTTTGGGACTTTGACGGATGATTTTTTCATCAACAACAACGGCAATGTTTCGATCGGGGTGTCCTTCAACACTTTCTCTGCTTCCGGTTTTCCGATCAACGGATTTCCCATGCTCGCTCCGTTCTGGGGTGATGTGGACACGCGCGGTACAGCTTCCGGCAATGTCTGGACGCGCGAGTGGTCCACCGCCAACGGGGATCCGATCAACCGCCTGGTCGTCACGTGGGACAACGTGGGCTACTACAACTCAGCAACGGACAAGCTCAATACCTTCCAAATCATATTGACCGACGGCAATGACCCCCTGATCGGCGCCGGCAACAATGTTTGCTTCTGCTACGAAGATATGCAGTGGACCACCGGGTCCGCGTCGCAAGGAGTCGGCGGGTTCGGAGGCATTCCGGCCACGGTGGGTGCGAACGAAGGCAATGGCGTGGACTTTTTCCTGGTCGGCCGGTTCGATCAGGCTGGTAACGCCTACGACGGCCCCGCTGGAAACAATGACGGCGTGGACTTCCTGGACAACAGTACGTTCTGCTTCAGCGTGGGTGGGGGCGGGTCCAACCTGCCGCCCGTGTTCCTGAACCCCTCGACCTGCGATTTGGTCGTGGGAGTTGGCAACACCCTGAACTTCGACATCCAGGCCATTGGCCCCGAGAGTGGCCAAACCGTGGATATCATCGTGAGCGGTAGCCCGGCGGACTTCACCTTCAATGCCACCAACGGCAACCCTGGTATTGCCTCCTGTACCTTCAGCCCTAGTTCCAACGCCTTGCTGGGACGCCATGTGGTCACTTTTACGGCCCAGGATGATGGGGTTCCGGTGCGCAGCAGCATCATCGAAGTCGAGATTCAAGTGGTGGCGGGAGCTTCCATGGGAAGCACCTTCTGCGCGTCGGAGGTCAACTCCACCGGGGCCATGGGGCACCTTGAGCTCTTCGGCACGGATGTGGCCACGGACGACCGTTTGAGCTTGCAGGCCAGCAACTTGCCCGCCAATCAGACCGTGCTGTTCATCGCCAGCGACACCCCCGTCAGCATTCTGCACCCGGGCGGCTATGGCGGCATCCTGTGCGTGGGAGGCTCCTTCGCGCGCTTCAACTCGCAGATCATGAACTCGAGCGCTTGTGGTCGCGCGGCGATCACGGTGGACACCACCGACATGCGCGCCAACCCTTCCCGGCCGATCCTGGCCGGCGAAACCTGGCACTTCCAGGCCTGGCACCGCGAACCGGGCATGGCGCCCGCGACCTTCACGGACGCCGCTTCGGTCATGTTCCAGTAGGGATTCGCGACCGCGTGCAAGCCCCAAGGGGCAGATGACCGCGCCTGGTGAGCGAAAGCTCACCGGGCGCGCTTGTGTGCTGCCGGTGGGGGGCAGGCCTTCCCAGCCCAAATTTTTGTGGGGCGCAGAGGTGCCCCTGGCCCGGGGCCTTGGCGTAGGATGGCGGGCATGACCATGAGAGCCGTAGAACCCTCCGTTTCCTTCCCCAAACTCGAAGCGTCGCGCCTGGACACCTGGGACCGCCTGGACATCTTCCAGCGTTCGATTGAGGAGCGCGACGAGGCCAACAGTTTCGTGTTTTACGACGGCCCGCCCTTCGCCACGGGATTGCCCCACTATGGGCACCTGGTGGGCAGCGTTCTCAAGGACATCATCCCCCGTTATTTCACCATGTGCGGCATGCGCGTGGAGCGTCGCTGGGGCTGGGATTGCCACGGCTTGCCCGTGGAAAACGAGGCCCAGAAGGAGCTGAACCTGGTGGATGCGCGGGCCGTGGAAGCCTTGGGCATGCCGGCCTTCAACAAAACCTGCCGCGACCTGGTTTTGCGTTACACCAAGGAGTGGGAGCAGACCATCCGCAGCCTGGGCCGTTGGGTGGACCACGACAAGGGTTACCGCACCATGGATCAGGGATTCATGGAGACCGTTTGGTGGGTTTTCAAAACCCTTTGGGATCAAGGCCGCATCTACGAGGGATTCCGGGTGCAGCCCGTCTCCACTTCGTTGGGCACGCCCCTGTCCAACTTCGAGGTGGCCCAGGGTCCCCAGGAGCGCGACCCTGTCAGCAAGAAGGACGGCCACAAACGCCGCCAGGATCCGAGCGTGACCGTGCGCTTCAAGCTCGAGGACGAGGAGGCTTACGTCTGGGCTTGGACCACCACCCCTTGGACCTTGCCCAGCAACCTGGCCTTGGCCGTGAATCCCGAGATGGATTACGTCAAGGTGCGCTTTGCCGACAGCGGCGACGTGGTCTACCTGAACCCGGCCTGCCTGGCGCGTTATCAAGACCGCGATCGGGTGGGGGAGAGCGAAGTGCTCGAAACCCTAAAAGGCAAGGATCTGGAGGGTCGCAACTACGTGCCCCTGCTGCCCTTCTTCAAGCACTTGGCCGAACCGGATGAGAACGGCAAACGCGCCTACCGCATCGTGCTTTCCGACCACGCCAACCCGGACTCCGGTACGGGCATCGTGCACATCGCCCCGGCCTTCGGCGAGGACGACTTCGATATCGGCAAGCGTGAAGGGTTGCCCATGGTCAACCCGATCAGCCTGAACGGCATCTTCGGTCCCGAAGTGCCCGATTGGGAAGGCTTGCACGCCAAGGAAGCCGACAAGAGCATCATTCTCAAGCTCAAGGAGCTTGGTTCCCTGGTGGACCGGGACACGATCATGCACGCGACTCCGCACTGCTACCGCACGGAGGAGCCGCTTTTGTACATGGCCCTGTCCACCTGGTTCATGCGCGTCGAGGACATGCGCGAGCGCCTGGTCGAGCTCAACTCAGAGATCCATTGGGTGCCCGAATCCATCGGAAAGGGCCGCTTCGGCAACTGGCTGGCCGGCGCCCGCGATTGGAACCTGGCGCGCAGCCGTTTCTGGGGCACGCCGCTGCCCATCTGGCGTAACGACGACGATCCCGACGACATGGTCTGCGTGGGCTCCGTGGCCGAGCTGGAAGAGCTGGCAGGCCTCGATAAAGGTAGCGTGACCGACCTGCACCGGGAGAGCGTGGATGACATCACCTTCGAATCCGCCAAGGGCGGCACCATGCGCCGCACCACGGAGGTTTTTGACTGCTGGTTCGAATCGGGCTCCATGCCCTTCGCCCAGAACCACTATCCCTTCGAGAACAAGGAGCGTGTGGACGCTTCGCACCCCGCCGACTTCATCGCCGAAGGCGTGGATCAGACGCGCGGTTGGTTCTACACGCTGATGGTCATCTCGGCGGCCATCACGGACAAACCCGCCTTCAAGAACGTGATCGTGAACGGCACCGTCTTGACCGATTCGGGCGAGAAGATGTCGAAGAGTAAGCGCAACTTCACGGACCCGAACATCGTGCTCAGGGAGTTCGGTGCGGACGCCTTGCGCATCTATCTGATCGACTCGCCCGTTGTCAATGCCAAGGACCTGCGCTTCGCCGATGCGGGCGTGCAGGAGAAAGTGCGTACCGTTTTGCTGCCCCTGTGGAACTCCTACTCGTTCTTGACGCGTTACGCGGAATTGGACGGCTGGCAGCCCGATGGTGTGGCTCCCGATCCGGCCATGAACGAGCTCGACGGTTGGGTTCTGGCGCGCTTGCAAAGCCTCGTAGGTTTGGTGCGCGAGCACATGGAGGAATACAAATTGTTCCTCGTGCTGCCCGCCCTAGTGGAATTCATCGACGACCTCACCAATTGGTACATCCGGCTCTCTCGTCGGCGGTTCTGGCGCGGTGCCAGCGAAGGCGATGGGGACAAGATCAACGCCTACCGCACCCTGCACCACGTTTTGCTGACCTTGAGCAAAGTGCTCGCACCGTTCCTGCCTTTCATCTCCGACGAGATGTACGAAAACCTGTCCGCGGGCAAGGGTTTGGATAGCGTGCATTTGGAGAGTTATCCCCAACCGGATAGCGCCCTCGAGAACGTGGACTTGGAACGCCGTATGGAGCTGGCGCGCTTGGCCGTGTCGCTGGGACGTTCCCTGCGCGTGGCTCAAAACGTGCGCATTCGCCAACCCCTGGCCAGTTTGACCCTGGCGGTTGCGGAGCCTGAAGATCGCAAGGCTCTTGAAGGAGCCAAGCATTGGATCCTGAGCGAACTCAACATCCGCGAGGTGTTGTGGGCCGAGCAAGAGTCCGACCTGGTGAGCTTTTCAGCGCGCCCGAACCTCAAGGTTCTGGGCCCCAAGTACGGCAAGCAACTCGGCGCGATCCGCAAGGAAATCGGCGCTATGGAAAGCTCTGATTGTGTACGCATCAGCGCGGGCGAAAGCATCGATAGTCAGGCGGTTCCGGGACTTGTCTACGACGAAACGACCCTGTTGGTGGACCGCAACTCACGCGAAGGCGTGGTGGTGGGCACCGAAGGCGGCGTGACCGTGGCTTTGGATGTGAACTTGACGCCCGAGTTGGAGCGCGAAGGTTTGGCCCGCGAGTTCATCAGTCGCGTGCAGAACCTGCGCAAGGAAAGCGGCTTGGCTTTGGACGACCGCATTCACATCGGCGTGAACGCGGAGGGCGAAGCCGCTCAGGCCCTGTTGGACCACTGGCCGTTGATCTCAGCTGAAGTCTTGGCGGACCAAGAGGGACCTAGCCAGGTCGCTGCGGGCGCTGRGAGCGAGTCTGTGGACCTTTTAGGCCACGCCCTGGCCTTGACCATCGAGAAGCGCTAACGGCATCAGCTGTTGTCCTATTGCGGGAGTGAGGAGTGCGTTTGGCGCACTCTTCGCTCCCGCATCCTATTGGCGTTTGCCGATCCGCTTTTGTCCTGGTACGTTTGAGTTCAAGGGGGAGCCTCGCCCGCAGGTGAAGACTCTTTGTTCCCCGGAGCCGATTCACCCAAAATGGGCCTGTTACGCGCKRGCGGTTTTCCGTYGGCAGTTTGGCCCACCTGAAACCTGATGGTTTCGGGAGATAAGAGRACACGGCGGCTCAAGGTTCCCCCTCGCTATACGGCGTCAGCCGCCCTGCCACCCATCCGCGGCGCAAAAGTGCCAGGTGGAGTAAAGCTCCTCGACTTGGGCTTGTCTTCCTAGCCTGGCGGCTTTTCTTAACCTGGCACTTTTGTGCCGCGGATGGGTGGCAGGGCGTCTGACGCCGTATCGCGGGGAAAACTGGCCGAATCCCTTGGTGTCGCAATCGTGCAGATCTGTACGATTCTCTTGTGCTTCCACACTCGGGGGGGATGTGGCCGGTATCGGTGAAACCTCTCCATGTGTGGCAAGGGCAAGGACCGGCGGACTGACCGCTGGCCATGTATGGAAACTAGTTTCAAAAGGGGTGAAACGTGAAGGGTGTTCTTCTAGTCACCGTGGCGGTGATATTGATTGTGTTGGGGCTTAAGAGCTCAGATTCTGAGGCTGCGGGCGCCCAGGACAAAGTTTCCGAGACCCGAATCCAGGAGAGCGCTTTGCCTTCAGGGGATCCTCTGACGCACATACAGGGCCGGGAGGCCCCTGTGGAGCAGGAATCCGTCCCAGTGGGCGATCCCGACGGGGAGCTTCCGTTCGTGCTCGAAGAGCAGCCCCGGGACCCCGATGGGGGAGGGGATCAGGTCCTGTCGCAGGGCGCTAAGCCCGTGGGGGTCGAAACGGTTCCYGTCTGGAACGACTCCAAACCGAATACAGCCGTYTCCRACGGCGGTTCKCCCAATGGYTCTAGATCYTTCGTTCTAGGTCGCCTCGGGGGGGATACCGGKCCTATCGCCAAAGCCYTGTTGGAGGCTTGGATMTTCCAGGACTCCAATCTYTTGCGAGCGGAGCTGGAGAAAGCGGATAGCAGYGAGGCTGCTGTGCAGCAAAGCGCCCTCGTGCACGCCTTTTGGCAAGCCATGGTCGATCGGCCAGAGGCCGCCAAGGCGCTGCATCCGCGTTTAGTCGAGGAGTCMATGGCTACGCCAGCGCAGTTGGCCATGTTGGCTTCYGCRATGGACTTCGAGTCAAATCCRAKSGTTCCTGAGAACGCGGGCCGCAAGGAYCCGTTGGCGCGATCCATGCGAATGGTGCTTTTAGAGGCCGCTGCCGGCAGTTATTCGGAWTCKGGWTCGCACGCGGATGCYGCRCGMTACCTRTCSGAATTGCTGATGGCKGAGATCATGGCTCCATGGGAGCCGCATCGTGCGGCGCTGGGGGCCTGGGCGGATCGTCTGAATCAGGCTCAAAAGTACCACCGATTGAGCGCACGCGGCGATTGGCGTGGTTTGGACTACATMGTTGCGAAGAACGAAAGCTTGGAGCTGATACGCAAACGCGTTGTGCGTCAAAACCAGGGTTTGCTCATGTGCACGGGCTTGATTCGGGAAGTGAACGGTGTTGGCAAGTACATCCATCCGGGTGACAGGCTGCGCATTCCGACCTCGCCGATCAGCATGCTGGTGGACCTGGACGCGCGTATGGCGTTCTACAGGCACGGTTCTGAGGTCGTTATGGCCTGGAGCGTGGGGATCGGCCGCGAGGGCCACTCAACGCCTGTAGGGTCGTTCACGGTGGGGGATAAGCTCAAGGAGCCCGTATGGACCCGTCGTGGCAAGCCGCCGCTTCCCTATGGGCATCCGGAGAACCTTCTGGGCTCCCGTTGGCTTGGTTGGTACCTGGACGGGGTTAAGACCGACTATGGCTTCCACGGCACCAATGATCCCGATGGGGTGGGAGGGCGAGTCTCCAGTGGCT
>JAESRM010000251.1 GCA_016764635.1 Planctomycetota bacterium | reverse complement strand
CGGGCATCAGGTGGTGGTCATACGGGCTCCAGAAGAGCGGGTCGCCTTGCACTATGCCCGCGCCTGCAGCGCCGCCTTCGATCAAACTGTAGTGCGCCAGGACGCCAGCACCCAAACTGGGCGCGGCGTGGTCCCACACGATGCTATGGGTCAAACTGCCCGCTTGCGAGGCGCTGTACCCGCCGCTCGCGCGGCGGTTGGCGCGTAGGGTGCAGTGTTCGGCATGGACCTCGCCGAAGAGCGCACCGCCGTCCGCAAGGGTGGCGTCTTCCACCCGGTTGTCGAACAGAATGCAGCGCACCAAATCCAGGGCCGCTTCCGTGTAGATCGCGCCGCCTTCGGCCCAGCCCTCAGCGACTGCGCGATTGCCTGTGAATGTGCTGTCTGTGATCTGCCCCGGCAGGCTCGCGTAAATCGCGCCGCCAAAAGCGCCTTTGCCGGGTTCCGATCYAGCTTCCCACGCGGCAAGGTTGAGCTCGAAAGTGCAGTCTTCGACGGTCAGTGTGGTGCGCGCGTAGATCGCCCCGCCGCGCGCTTTGTCGATGTTCTTAAAAGCAGTGGCCTGGTTGCTGACAAACTCGCAATGCTCGATTCGCGTCCAAGCATTGGGGTCGGGGACGCCGCCTTGCCCGTTCGTACTGAAGGCCGCGAGCGCGCCTCCTTCGCCAGCGAGATTCTGCTCGAAGCGACAGTCGCGGATGTCGAGCGTTCCGTTGGATTGCAGAATCGCACCGCCGGGTCTGAAGTCCACGCTCAAGTTGCCGTCGAACTGGGAGCCTTCGATCGTGGTGGTCACCCCGGTCAGCAGCAAGGCCCCGCCGCAGGTGGAGGAGTTGCCAGTGAACTGACTGCCCACGATGCAAAGGGTGCCGCCACTCACTGCGAAGCCCGCGCCACAGAAGGTGCTGAAACCTTGGGATACGTTGCAGTCTTCCATCAGGATTGTGCAGCCTTCGAAGTACCCATGTCCGCCGGTTGAACCCGTGCTGTTGCTTGCGAGCGTGCAGTCACGCATCGTGATCGCGCTGTCGAAGGCCACGCAGGCGCCGGCTTGTCCGCCGCCTGAGAAGGAGATGTCGCAGTCGACGAACTCTGCACTCGTGTTCTCCATGTAGAACGCGCCACCCGATCCGCCCCCCGCGCCGTTGTTCACGAGTTCACAATTTTCGAAGCGAATGGAGTCAGCGGGGGAGGTGGCTCGCGCATAAACCGCGCGACCGAACCACACGCCCTGGGATCCGTTCGAAGTCAGCACGCAATCGCGCACGGTGGGAAAGGCGTTCTCGATCCACAAATCCGCGCCGCCAAAGCGATTCGGACCCGTGGCGATCAACGCGCCGCCGCTGCCGTTCAGGGTAAAGCCTTCCAGGATCGCCGCCGGGCTTTCGCCTCCGGAAAATGTCACCAGCGGGGCCGCTAACACTCCAGAAACATGCGTGTTGCGCAGGGTCGTGACACCCGAGCCCAGGGTCGAGGCCACGTGCAGATCCTTGCCCGCAAAATCGATGGCCTCGTCCAGGTAATCACCCGGGCGCACCAAGATCGTATCGCCACTCAAAGTGCCCGGCTGTGCCACCGCAAAGTCGATACGCGTGTACGGATCGGCGGCGCTGCCCGTGCCGGGTGCGGTGCCGGTCACATCCACATGCCAGGTGGATTGCGGGATAAAAAAAGCGATCAGGGTGAGAGTCGAAAGCATGGGAACAGTGCTTTGGGAGGCTGAAGGGAATCGAATTGTCGAAAGAGCCCGGCGTGCGACCGACTGGCAGGGGATCCCGGCCGCAGGGCTATTCTCATTGTACTTCCGAACGAAGCCCGCCCCGTGGGGCTTGCAAATTGCAAAAAGTAGAGGCCTGGCTAGGCGGCCGTGGAATGGGGACACAAAAAACAGCGGAGGCGCGCGGGAAAGAGCCCCTTTTAGGATCCGTCACTCGCGCGCCTCCGCTGCTCGACCTTTAATTCCTGGCTGACAAGCTCGACGTGTCATCTGGTCCGGTGAGCCTATTAAGCAATTCGAGGATTGCGAGAGTATCGGAGTGATCTGGGCCCAATATTCGTTTCGCGCTGGCAGCTACTTCGCTAATCATTGTGGAAGCATCCGAAGTCCGCTCTCCTTTAACGTACCAATGCATCAGCATGCAACGGGTCATGACAGTATTGGAGTTCTCATGTCCCCAGGTGGCATCGAGCACTTCCAGTAATCGTTCCAGGCAATCAATTGCATTCTCGAGTTGGTCTGAGTTGAAAAATGCACAGGCGAGCACAAGCATGGGGGTGTGGAAGGCATCTTTCGAAATAGAAGTAAGGGCCTCGATCGCAGTAGCCGCGTCATCAAACTCGAGGGCGAATGCGTGCCAGATCGCTAGATTCACGAGGGATGCAACCGGTATTGATTCGGTGGTGAACTGCTCGGCGCGCAGCCGCCATTGCAGTACGTACTCAGCCCCATAGTCCCTGGAATAGTCAAAGCTTGATCGTGCCGACGAGTGCAGGCCCAGTCTCATGGCGCAGATTTCCTCAGGGGATGCAACTGGATTCCCCAGGCTCCCCTCGATCACTTGGCGAATACCGGAAGGCAATGCCAGGGCGAGTTCGGGGGCGTTCGCCTCAAGGGCCGCAAGTGCATCGTCAACCTGGGCGAGTAGCCTGATGTTCGGGGCCTCCGACGTCGGAAGGTCGGTCAATGCCTCAATCGTCCCACCCATTTTATTGTGGGCTCGAATGGCGTGTTCCAGATACCCTTCGCACGAATCTTGTTCCGTTTCGTGGGCCTTCAGTTGTTCCTTGCTAAACCAAGCACTGAGAAAATCCACAACCAGTTGAATGGGCTCCTGGTTGGCTTCCTTGAGCTGGAAAGCGATGCGGGCCAGGGGTTCCGCGAGCTCGTAGTAGACGAGGCGCCGGTCTTCAACCAGGGCCCGCAATGGAGATGCTGTGGGCTGGATCCACCGCTTTTCAGTGAGGGACTTGATCGTGCGACCGGCGGGTCCCGGTTCGATCTTGGCTGCTGCGGCCAACTCCTTCACACTGACCAAGTGGTCCAAGTCCGCGATCGCGGCGACGATGCGCCGCTCCTGGGAGGTTAGGGTGGACATGCGTTCCTGGTAGTACGGGGTCAGGTCGTCGAACTTTGTGAGGAGCAGGTTTACCAGATCATCCAAGTCCTCCAGGGTGAGCGCATTGGCCAGAGCTGCCCATATGCGGGGTTGTCCACCGGCCAGGTGTGCGATAGCCCGCACCTTGGCCTTGGTGCTCGGGTCATTGCGCAAGCGATTGGCGGTTTCCAAGTCTCCGCGTTCACTGCTAATGCGGGCCAACATTTCGGTGGCTTGTTCGATGTCCAATGGTTCTAAGCGTTGGGTTGTGAAGAACGCGTAGAACGGTTGGGCTTGGTCCGCCAGGTCCCTGGTGAGGGCTGTGGTGGAGGCGACCAGCAGGAGTGACTTTGTGCCTTGCAGGAAACTACGGAACTTCTTTTGCGAATGGGATCCGAGAGCCTTGAGGATTTGGTCCAGGTTTTCGCAGAACAGGACAATGGGTCCGTGCTCTTTGGCCCAATGGGCAAGCGCCTGTTCGAGCACGTTCTCTTCCTGGTCGGGGTCGATCCGCCCTTGGTCCTTGGCGATAGCCTGCAACAGATCCTCATAGCTTGCGATACGCCATGGATCCTCGGGCAGGGACGAGATGCTGATCGGGAGATCGCTGGTTTGGGCCCAATTGCGCAGGAGCGTGATCACCTGGGTCTTGCCAGCGCCCCGGGGGCCCACGATCAGGGTGTGGTTGCGTTCCAGACTGCTGGCCGCGCGGGTGATGCGGCCTTGTATCTCCGCAAGAATCGATTCCCGTCCGACCGTCAAGCGCGCAAGGGTTTCGGGATCCAACAAGGACGGGGTGAATAGTGGGATATTCCGAGTCATTTGAGTCTACGCCTTTGGATCCATATGTTTCGCAGCACGGGGTAGCGCCATTGGAAGCTCTGTTTGGACTCGACCAGGTAGTGGTCCAGTAGGAACAGGTCGAGCAGTTTCATCAGTGAGTCACGGTTCAACGAACCTTCAAACTTGTCTTCAATTTCCTGTAGTGAGACCTCACSGCCCTGGACCGCGATGTGGTCGAGGATCTTGTCCGCCAGAGTTTTYAACTCTGGCGGGTAGTACTTGTCCATGCGGGTCAAGAAGTGGGTCGCTGCACGGCTTTGGTCACGATCGTGAAGGAAATCGTCGAAGGCCGTCTGTACCTCTTCGGTGTCGATGGCTTGCTTGCTTTCTGGAATAGCGAGAACGATCTGATGCAATAGAAATGGGATGCCTCCGGTAATCGTGACGGCTAGTTCGCTGGCCTCGTCGGTGGCTCCTGGCGCCTTGCTGGCGGCCAGTCGTTTGAACAGGATCTTTGCCCAATGATCGGTCAAGGGGCCCAATGGGATGACTTGCAAGTCATTGATCAGGTCGTTGCCGGCGTTGGCTAAATGGAGGATGTGGTGAAACCCAATCGATCCGCACAGGATCCAGCTGAGGGGGCTTTCCACGCGGCGAGCGGCACGCAGTTTGGCCAGCAGGTCATGGGCGGCTTGCGGGCTTTCGTTCGCGGCGATCGACTCGATGGCATCGGGCAGTTCGTCTATGACAATGAACAAGGTGCGGCCATCGTGGGTCATAGCCTCTTGAACGGACTCAAGCATGTTTTGCAGGGCGGCATGGGCGCCCGCGGCCTGCCATTTGATGTCGAGCCCCACGCCAATGTTGACCTCGCCAAGGCTTTGCAAAAACCCCTCGAGTGACTTTTTGACCCGAGTTGTGAAAGTGGCTTGCCCCAGTAGGCCCTTCGTCAACTTGACCACGAATTCTTCGACGCTAGATGTGCCTTGCACATCGATCATCACCGCAGCAGTGTTCTCGCCAGGATCGGAGCAGAGTAGGGTCAGGAAGCAGGTCTTGCCCATGCGCCGGGGGTCACTGAGCAGAAAGCTGGCTCCGCGGCGTCCTTGCTCCAGGACCTCACGAATCCGCTCATCCCTGCCCAGGATGTGATGTGGATCTAGGGATGACCCTGGCGTTGGGTGTAGGGGAGAATGTGCATTCTCATTCATGAATGCAAGTCTATTCGCAAGTGCGAATGAATGCAAGCTTTCCACGTGGTTTGGGGAACTCTAGGCCCTGAGAGGGCCCGCGGGGCCGTTCTGAGGTCCCTGGCCAGTGAAGCGCGGCCTTGGTTCGCTCACCTCCAAGGCAGGTGAATCAGACCGAAGCAGAGGCCAGGCAGGCTCTTCTATCTGAGAGAGAGTCCGCGACCCACTTCTTGGCCGTTGGGGAGAAGCAAGCTACCCGCGTGGTTTGGTGGCCAGGTAGGGTTTGGGCCAGTCCATGTCAGGGTAGTTGTAGGCCACGGCGGCGCGTTGGGCGATGCGCGGGTCTATCAGGTGCGGGCGGGCGAGGGCGCACAGGTCGGCGCGGCCGGCGGCCAGTACGGTGTTGGCGTGGTCCCAGCCTTGGATGGCGCCGACGGCCATGACGGGCAGGCCGGTTTCGAATTTGATTTGCTCGGCGAAGGGCACCTGGTACATGCGGCCGTAGTTGATCTTGGAGAGCGGGGTGTTGCCGCCGGTGGACACATCGATCAGGTCGCAGCCGCGTTGGCCTAGGGCGCGCGAGAGCACGACGGAATCGTCGATGGTCATGCCGCAGTCTTCCATCCAATCGGTGGCGGAGATGCGTACGGAGAGGGGTTTTTCCTGGGGCCAAGCGGCGCGCACGGCCTCGAGCACTTCGAGCGGGAAGCGCATGCGGTTTTCAAGGTTGCCGCCGTACTCGTCCGTGCGTTGATTGGAGGCGGGGGAGAGGAAACTGGACAGCAGGTAGCCGTGGGCCATGTGGATTTCGACCATGTCGAAGCCCGCTTCGAGGGCGCGGCCGGTGGCCTTCACATAGGTCGCGATCATCTGGTCCATGTCCGCGCGATCCATGGCGTGGGGCTTGGGCCAGGCGTCGGAAAAGCCAAGCGGGCTGGGGCCCATGGTGGGCCAGGCGTCGGGGCCTTCGAGCGGCGCGTCGCCTTCCCAAGGACGCGAGCAGGAAGCCTTGCGACCCGCGTGGGAAAGCTGCAAGGCGATCTTGCTGTCGGAGTGGGCGTGGGTGAAATCGACGATGCGTTTCCACGCGGCGGTGTGCTCGTCCGTGTAGATGCCGGTGCAGCCGGGCGTGATGCGGCCGCTGGCTTCGATGGCGGTGGCCTCGGCGATGATGAGCGCCGCGCCGCCGGTGGCCATGGAGCCCAAGTGCACCAGGTGCCAATCGTCGGGCGTGCCATCGGTGGCGGAGTATYGACACATGGGGGAGACCACCATGCGCCCGTTCAAGGTCATGTCGCGCAGTTCGAGCGGCACGAAGATGGGCTCGGGGTACTTGCCCTTGGATGTTTTGGAGGCGCCTTGGTCCTCGGCCCACCAGGCGGTCACATCGGCCACCAGCTTGGGATCGCGCAGGGCCAAATTGTCGTAGGTCACGCGCTTGGAGCGCGTCATCAGGTTGAAGGAAAATTGCAGCGGGTGCTGTTCCATGTAACGCGCGGTGTGCTCGAACCACTCCAGGCTGACCTGGGCGGCGCGCTGCACCTTGAGCGAGGTGATGCGGCGTTCCTCCTCGTAGGCGGCGAGCACCTTGGGCATGCCGGCGTCCCGGTGCGCCTGCAATGCGTCGACCAAAGCCATGGCGTCTTCCATGGCCAGCTTGGTGCCCGATCCGATCGAGAAGTGCGCGGTGTGCGCCGCGTCGCCGATCAACACGATGTTCCCGTGCTGCCAGGATTCGCAGGCGACGGTGGGGAAGGTGCGCCAGTGGCTGCGGTTGGTGAGCAGCTTGTGGCCTTTCAACTCGTCCTTGAACAACTCGGCCAAGTAAGCGACCGAGGCCTCTTCGTCCTCGATGCCCAGGCCCGTGTTCTTCCAAACGCCCTCGGTGCACTCCACGATCCAAGTGGAGATGGGATCTTCGCCCTGTTGATAGGGGTAGGCATGCACCGCAAACAAACCGTGCTCGTTCTCTTTGAAGTGAAAGGTGAAAGCGTCCAAGGCCAAGTCAGTGCCCAGCCAAATGAACTTGCACTTGCGCCAATCCATCGAAGGCTTGAAGGCCTCTTCGAAATGTCCACGGATACGAGAGTTGATTCCATCAGCCGCCACAATCAAATCCGCCTCGGGCAAGTTCTCAGGATCGACCTCGGTTTCCAGGTGTAACTCCACGCCGAGCTCCAAACAGCGGTCCGCCAAAATGCGCAGAAGGTCGCGGCGACCCAGCCCGGCGAATCCGTGGCCCGTGGAACGCACGCAAGTGCCTCCAAAGTAGGTCTCAATGTCATCCCAGTAGGCGAACTTCCGCTGAATCGCTTCGATCGTCTGCGGATCCGCCTGCTCAAACCCGTCCATGGTGTCATCCGAGAAAACGACTCCCCAACCRAACGTGTCATCRATSCGRTTGCGCTCGTACACATGCACMTCRAGCTCGGGCATGTTCTTCTTGATCAGGAGTGCGGTGAACAGSCCGCCGGGGCCTCCACCRATGCATGCAATTTTCATAAGCGTCTGATTCCCTGGGGATTGGGGCCCCCAAGTATGCTCGCTAGCCCCAGCCGTGTGTAGCCATTTCAGAACCCAACGTGCACGTCAGCTCGAAGATCCACCAAACAAATCCCCCGCCACCTGCCACTTTCAGACCTAGCCCCAGTTAACCCACCACGGGCGGGGGAGGTGGCGGCTTCTAGGCCCGGCAGTCTTGGGGGAGGCGACCCCAAGCGCCTCCTGCTAGTCGTCCCAGCACACCACCGCGATCTCAAGCCGTACCCAAGGACCACCCGTCGACAGCGCCCCTCGCCAGCGGGGTAGAACAAACCCGAATCCCAGCCCAGCTCGCCTATCCCTCTTGAGCGCTTAGCATGGGCTTGCTTTTCAAGAGGCCGGCATCCCGCATGATCGCCACCGCCCGCAAGAATTCTTCGGCTCCATTATTCCAACTACCAGGAAGCATGATGAGGCGCTTTCGTTCCTTGCCCCGTTCTTCAAAGTAGACCGTGAAGTATCCACGAGTTAGGGGAGGCCGCGGCGGGTGTACTTGCACCTCGCGTATGGCAGAGCGCTGAACCACTGGTGTTGCCGAGCACTTTCTACTCATGATGAAGTTCCAGAGACCGATCGCGCCGAGGACGAAGCTCAAGCTACCCGAGAAGTAGTCAGCGTCAGCCAGCAACGAAACCCCGTGAGCCATAGCAATGACGGAAATGAGCCCACTGATTGCCAATGCATGCACGAGCCAATCTCCGAAGAAATCCCTGCCCGCTACACCAGGAATACCTTCACGCGCCAAAATAATTTCCAATTCCGTGATCGTGCACGTCCCGCGCTTCGTTCGAAARGTGCTCTCTGGGTTTCTCATGATCTTGACCAATAGGTTGTTTCTTATCTGACGGATGGAGTGGCAGCGGCCAACTAGACGCCTCTCGCCTCTTCCGCACGAGCCTCACTCTCGCACAAAGCATTCTCCAGAGTCTCGATCCGCTGCCACAGTGAATGATGGACACTGGCCACAAAGAAGAAGCACATTGGAAGGAAGCTGTAGAAGGAAGGGTCGCCGGCACCGTTCGGCATGAACATCTTCATAAGCGACAACAGCGCACAGAACACAGCCGGGATCCATATGACGCTCTTCGGTATCCGCTTCGATTTATTCATAACTTGCATTCCTTTAAGTTCGCCTGATGTCTAAGAGGTTCAGCAGCAGGACGAATCTCCGCCCTCTGGATCCGCAGRCTAGCTTGCCTGCCCATCAGCGTGTAGAYAGCAMCGCMGCCGCCATCTCAATTGATRYGGAGYAGATGATAGCCCACGAGYTCAYTTTKCGCGTCAARGAAGAGGTGGACCTCGCCGAATCCCATGAAGCCCCACCATCGGAAGATGAATTGAGCGCGGATAGCGTGGCGCCCGGTCCTCGAATCCGCATCCATCAGCGCAATCTGCGCTCGGGTGTAGCAGGATCCGTGGCCTCGTCGTTTTCGGCTGTCCTATTGAGTTGCCGTCGCCATGTGAATGAAGAAGTAAGCCCACCGATTACGGCACCGAACACCGCAGGAAGAACAGGGAGGAGAGAGGTACTTCCGAAGAAACGTACCGCGAGTGCCCCTGAAACTGCGACCACGGTCGTCAGAAAGATTGTGGTGAGAACTGTACGGGGGGTGACCAGCAGCTTGAGCGTGAATTCCATGGCTGTTGTGTGATGTGAAATAGAGGCAGGAAGCCTAGCAGGCGGTCTGCCGGGCTACGGCTGATACGGACCTGCGTAGCGGTCTGGGGAGGGGCATTGCAGTATAGCGGTTGGTTAGTTCGTACAGCCAGTACAGCGTCAGACCCCAGTTCTCGATTCCTGACCGAAGAATGCCGCACCAAAAACCCGAGGACTGGGGGCCTGACGCGGCACCTAACCAAGCGCCGTCCGCAGCAGCGACTTGTTGGGTGGTTTACTGGCCAACAGTGAAGACTACTGGGCGACCATCGAGAGCAGCCCTTCGGAAGAATTCTCGGAGACCGTCGAAGTACTCCCAAGTGTACTCAAAGTCTTCGTCTCCCATTGGCCCATCGTACTCTGTGGAAGCCAGTGCGTCATATCGCCTTCTCATCCACACTTCCTCGATGGGTTTGAGGGCCTCGGCGACAGCCCGAGTTTCTGACGAGTCGAGGAAGCACACAATGTGGTTGCTACCCTTATGGAGTTGTCGGCCACCGAGGATGCATTTGCCCAAGATCGAGCCATCTGCTGCCAAGGACCCATCCGTTAGGCAGCGATGGATTGCATCCCATGCCTTGTCTGATTCGAAGAGCCCTTCAACCTCCCATCGCTCTTCAACATCTTCCTGAATGACTCCGAGCACCTGATCATCATCCGCTGCAGAGAGTAGCGCGTCAGTGTCAGCAGGAGTCAATGCGAAGTGTACGCCTCTACATCCCATGTCTCTCGTCCATCCAACGGTTAGAGCGATTCGCGGTCGGGTGTTGTCCAATCTGTTGCAGCGCCTGGCTAGGTAGCCACTCGGAATACGGGTTCATGCCCATATTCTCTCCTGAAGAGGGCCAACTGTCCAGCAAGTCCCCCTGCAGTCAGTACTTATTATCAAGCTAGGTTGCTTCTTATCTGATGGATGGAGTGGCAGCGCCCATTTAGGAGCTTCTCGCCTCTCCTGCACGAGCCACACTCTCGCACAATGCACTCTCTAGAGTCTCGATCCGATCCCAAAGCGAACGGTGGAGCGTCGCCATAAAATAGAAGCACAATGGCAGGAAGCTGGAGAAGGAAGGGGCGCCGGCA
>JAESRM010000132.1 GCA_016764635.1 Planctomycetota bacterium | reverse complement strand
CGAGAGGCGCGTGACACGCCAAACGAGGCCTTGGTAGATGACGCGTTCGCCTTCGCGCACGGAACCCAGATTGAGCAGCAGGCGGATTTGCTCGAAGAACATGGGCACAGCGGTCTTGCTGGCCCAGCCCAGTCCGAGCAGCATCAGGATCGCTACGCCGAGCATGGCCCAATCACCAGCGGAGTAGAGCACGAGCAGGGCGCCGGCCAGGGCGGCCAGGCCGGAGAGGCCAAAGTACAGCACGTCGAGCACGCGGGCGTAGAACTTGCGCTCCCCGCGGCTGTGCTTGCGCATCTTTYGGGCYACGRCSCGATAGGTCGCGCGCAAGCCGAGCAGRATGCCGAGGAAKGTCAGYGCMGCGATCAGTAGGTTGATGCCCCGGGTGCGGAAGAAGTCCCCGAACATGTCCTTCATGGAGTCGAGGACCGAACGCTTGCGCGCCTCGTGCTGTTCTAGTTGGAATTCGGCCACCGTACGTTGGTTGTCTAGCTCTTGGATTCGAGCGTTCCATTCGCCCTTCGAATTTTCGAGGGCGGTGATCAGCGTGGAGGGTGAACCATTGCCGATTCCAATTGTGATCAACTCGTCCAGTTGTCTGACGGCCGTACGAGCCAACACTTCGTGCTCGGCGGCGTATTCCAGGGCCGCTCGCAGGCGTTCCATTTCGCGCGGGGCTTCCGTGGCCGCTCGCAGCTCAGCCACGATGGGCTTGAGCAAGCCTTCCACTTCTCCAAGCAGGTCGAACTCGGCTTCCACACCTAAATCAAAGGCCCGCACGTCGACGCCCGTGGCTACGGATTCGAAATCATAGCGCAGCTTCTTGATCTCGCCTTGCAGGCTGCGCACGGCTTCGAGGTGGTCCAGTCTCGCAGCGCTGTCCTGGTTTGCGTTGTATGTGGAGCGTAGCTTCTCTAACTCGCCGACTTTGGATGCATGGGAGTCGCGCAGGGCCGCGAGGGTGGTCAATGACCGCTTCTCCAGGGTCGTTCCGGCAGGGGCTTCCAGAGCGGGTACCGCCTCGATCATCGGCTCGGCTTGCGTTGTTTTTGCGGGAGCCTCCTGGGAAGCCAGGACGGGGGAGAGGGTCAGGACGAGGGCTATTAGGAGGCGAGTGGGCAGCATGTTCAATCGAGGCGGGTCCGGGGCGGGGTGGAACTCTGGCTTTCTACCTGATCAGCTTGCCCTGCTAACAGGCCTACTAGAAGCCTCCCGGGTGAGAAATGCAGGGGGCAAGCTGGTTGGGTGGCGAAGCGCCCCAGACCTCCCAGCCTGCGGAAAGTCTGGATGCAGRTGCTCGCATTTCGGCTATGCGGGACGTGAGCCTGTCACCGGAGTGTCGCGTTCGCACTGGCCGTAAGGGGCCATATGGCGGTGCCCAGGAGCCAATTCTTGAATTAAGACAGTCCCCGAGACCCAGAAGCCGAGGATCTTCAATATCCCGGGAACCTCCATCGGAATCTTGGCCCCAACCCGAGTGCTATGAAACTCAACTGGAAAATAGGCGGCMTTGCGCTGGGCGTGGTGTTCTTCCTCGCCATCCTGATGGTCAAACCCATCGGCGTCTCGACTCAATTCGTAATCCTGGATGGCATCGTCGGCGATGTGATCCGTCCCGAGCTGGTGACCGAGACCTCCGAGGGCTTCACATCCACCAACGCTTACTTGGCCAAATCGGGCGGCAAGTACGCCAAGGCGGTCTCCAACCCCTTGAACTACGGTTTCATCTTCGTCATCGCGATGATGGTGGGTTCCGCCCTTTCCAGCATGATGTCCGGGGGGTTGAGCCGCGAGGAGAAGACCTTGCCGAGCATCTGGCGAAGGAACTTTGGAGATAGCACGACCAAGCGATACCTGGCCACCTTTGTGGGCGGGTTCGTTGTTTTATACGGGGCCAGATTGGCCGGGGGTTGCACATCTGGGCACATGATGTCCGGCATGATGCAAACTTCCCTGTCGGGTTATATTTTTGCGGCCGGAGCGTTTTTGGCCGCAATCCCGACTGCCGTTTTCCTCTTCAGAAAGGGAGCTTGAAGCCATGAGTATCGTATTAGCCATCGCCATCGGAGTCGCTTTCGGTTTCGTCCTGGATCGCACCGGAGCCACGAGCCCGGACTGGATCTCAAGGATGCTCAACCTCACCAATCTGCACTTGATGAAGACCATCCTGCTGGGGATCGGCATCGGATCGGTGCTCATGTTCGGCGGTCAAATGGCGGGCTGGGTAGATGTGGGGCATATGTCGGTCAAGGCGGCCTACATTGGGGTGTTGATCGGAGGGTTGATGCTCGGGTTTGGATGGGCCTTGTCCGGATATTGCCCAGGTACGGGCGTGTGTGCGGCTACGGCCGGGCGCAAGGACGCGATCCCGTTCCTCATCGGAGGATTGCTCGGGGCTTGGGCCTACATGGTGAGCTTCCCGTTCTGGAAGGACTCGGGGATGTTGGACAAGATTGCAGGCGGGAAAGTCACCTTGGGCTCGGTGCCGGGCGCGAAGTATGAAGGGCTTACAGCCTTGCCCGGAGATGTGCTCGGGATCGCCTTGGGTCTTGGCCTTGTGGCAGTCGCTTTCTTGCTTCCGGACCAATTGCGCACGGAAGGGGAGTGATCCATCCGAGGGGGCGGGAGGAGGCCCCAGGTCGTAGATAGAGCAGCGGAGCCTTGGCTCCGCTGCTCGCATTAACGGGAGTCCGCTCGCGTTCCCGGTGTTCAGTTCTGGGGCTGGGAACCGCTCGTAGAAGGTCGGAGTTGTACATTGCGGAGCTGCACAAGCGCCGAGGTGCAGGGTTTGCAATAAGTTCCCAGGTCGAGTGGACAGGCCGACTCTCAGCGCTACCCTAGTATCCACAGGGCTTCCGTATCTTCCCACCGGTCAGATGCACAACTCGGTTGCCGAAAGCTCAGTCCTCTTGAGGAAATACATGTTGTCGATTACTAAAATCGCTGTGGCCACTGGCCTTGCCGTCGTTTCCCTCGCCTGCTCTTCAGGGCCGAAGCCCCTTCCGCCGCCGCCGCCCGCGCCCGTGCTATCGGCCGTTCCGGCCATTTCGGAATTCCCCATGCGCGAGATCCCGGGGTCCCAGGATCTGACGACCACAGTGAACTTTCCCCAGGTCCCCACCGACCCCGAGGTTCTGCAAGAGGGCGTGACCACTCGTCCCAACTACTCGGTTCCGATGGATGCATCCATCGTGATCAGTGTTCCCGTTGAGGAGCAGCTCCGAGAAGGGCGCAGCAAGGAGGCGGCGGTCGCCTCAGCTGGCGCAGACGAAGGCATCAGTAGCTTCCGCACCACGGGTTACTTCAACCGTGCCGAGCAGCAAATCGTGCGCTCGTTGATCGGCAAAGGCTTCAATGTTGTAGATCGCTCCAAGTTCGAAGCCAAGCTTCGGGATCAACGCGAAGCGGACAACCAGAACTACTACCGGCGTCACAGCGAGGCCAAGTCCGCAGCGATCCAAGCCGCCACCGAGAAAAAAGAATCCGGCATGTTGACCGTGGATCAATGGGCCGCCGAAATGGGTCGCATTGAGAAAGAATTCGTTTCACGTGCGAGCAACAGTGGGCGCAAGCCGGGTCAAAGCAAAGAATTGGTCGACAACTCCGAGTTGATCCGCGCAGCGCAGTCTGGCGAGACGCGTGCTGACTTCATTCTGCAAGTGAACACGTTCACCACCGAGAGCATGGCCGACGAACGTCTCTACCTGACGAGCTTCAAAGAGATCGACGCGGTTTGCCAAGCGAATCCGGGCCTGCGTACCGCCTTGGACCGTAGCGGTTATGGGACGATCACGCAGCCGGGCTTCTTCGGCTACCTGAACGCGATGCTGATCGACGTGCAAAGCGGTGCGATCGTTTGGGTTGGTGAGCACCGCGTGATCACCGCCAATGTCTTGAAGACGGGCTACACGGTCAAATTGCCGGTATCCAAGTCGGTTTCCAACGGAAGCGCGATCAACAAAGGCATCAAGGACTACAACAAGGACTTGCGTGCCCTGGCAAATCAGGCCCAGCGGCTCAAGTTGGCCATTGAGTCGGGCCAGTACCAGCCCGCACCCGGCGAGGTCCTTACCCCGGCCTCGAAGGTCAACGTAAAGGTTGCCGAGTACTATCAAATGGTCGCCGCCTTGAACGAGATGCTGGGTTCGGATGGCCCCGAAGCCCTTCGCCAAGAGTTCTCCTATGAGTTCATCGTGGAGCCCATCGAGCTGCGTCCCCTGTTGCCCACAGAGGAGACTCTGATGTCTGTTGAGGAACGTTACCGCGCAGCGCGTACCACCAGCGAGCGCACAGCGATTCGCCGGGAGCACGACTCCTATGCGAATTTCCTTTCCACGCACTACACGGCCCTAGCCAAGCTAGCAGCAAAGGAATTGATCTCGACAATTCCCGCCAAGTGATAAGCATTTTGCTTGAGCGATAAATGGGCGCGCGGAGCGTAGGAATCCACCAGGGACCTACCTTCCACGCGCCCTCTTTTTGACCATTCGCGCCCCGCAGCCATGTCCTTTGCCGTAAACACAAGAACCGCCTCCGTTTTCCGGAATGCTGGAGTGGCATTGTTGTTGCTCTTGGTCCTGGGCGATGTGGCAAGGGCTGAAACGGCTGGGCGTATCATTTCCATAGCACAACGCATTGCTTCCGGGCGTATCCGTGCGGCCGCGGAAGAAGCTCTCGCGGACACGCTCAGGATCAAATCGAACGAGGAGCTTCAGAAGTTTTTTGAGGAGGACTACCGATTGACTTCGGAGCGCGATTCGAAGTTGGCGGAGCTGCTCGCAGAGAAGGAACTGACGCGCAAGGAGCTTGCGGCGGGCATGTTTTGCAGCGTGTGCAAGCGTAGTAAGTCGAAGATCGAGCGGCAGACCAAAGCTCCGTTCCCTGAACACCTGACCGAGGTCAACGGCAAGGCGATTCCTATGACGCCCGATCAAATTCAGAAGCAAATGGAGGCCTATGACAAGGAGATGGCCGCCTTGGAGGTGCGCTACAACAAGCAGATCAAGACTCTCAGGGAACGGCACGATCGGCGTTCTAGTGCCCTGATCGAGCAGATCGTGAACATTGAAGTACGTGCGTACATGCGCCGTATACGCGAAGGCTCTAAGTTGCGAGGACGGTTGGCCCAGGCCATCGCGGCCTATAAGGCTAGAAACTCTGAGGGTGATTCCTTCTGGCACCAATCTTGGCTTGAGCGCATGCTCGCCCAGCGAACCCAAAGCCAATTAGACCGGATGCGCTCAGAGCCCCCAATAAAGCGTGCCGAGCTAGCCATGTCCTTGCTCATTGCTCGTGGCGATCTCGAAATGGCGGATAAGGTCGAAGAGCGCTTGCAAGAATTGCGGGAGAGTCGCCGGACGACCCAGGCAAGAAACGCGGAGCGCTCAGCGGAAACCCTAGATAACTACGGTCGAGTTCTATTCAACCGTCAACAGGCCAGGGGCGAGGAGGAGCAACGAATCGTCCTGGCTTTGTCAAAGGCCGGAATGGGCGGCTATTCCCCGATGGGGCTTCAGTTGCATGGCAATTGGGGCGCGGTCCCGGATCCACGACTTGCCGTAACTCGCATGCGTACCGCTGAGGCCATTCGGAACATTCGCGAGCAGTACGCAGATGCGGTTGAGGAGTCTCAAACCGAAATCTCCGGCTTGTCGGCGCTGCAGGACGGGGCCATGAGATTGGCTGAGAGTTTGGGTGGCTGGTTCCAAAAGCGACCTGAAGTCGCACGCGCGAATGTTGAACGTCTCATGGATTTCCTAGCACCCTTCAAACAGCTCACTCCAAAAGACATCTCGCCCACGGTACTCGACAATGTGATCATGCAGGTTGGGACAAAAGGGTGGCCTACGGTCACGCCAAAGAATTTGCGCTTCGGAATCGGATTTGATTTGGCGATCCTATCTGTGCGCCGTTGGAATGTGCGCGAGATGCGGGAGGCACTCCGGCAGTCACGCGGAGGCAGTTTGAGTGAATACGAAATCGACTCCATATTGCGAGAAATCGACCCAGACGTGGGCATTCACAAATGGTTCCTACCCCATGACCCAGGCCTCACGAAGTACCTCGAAGGTGTGTACTCCTACATAGAGGACATGAAGGAACAATTCTTTGGAACCCGGGGCTACTGAGCCGCTGTACAGGTAAACACTCAATGATCCATTCCCTAATTTTGATGGCGTCACTGGTTTTTCCAGTCGATCCAATCGGTGCGTGCTCGGGCGCGCAAGTAGAGCAAGAATCCGATCAGGTGAGCTATGAAAGTCTGCTCGCCGCGGGGCATGGCGCCTTGGATGAAAGACAGTGGTCCAAGGCTTTGAACATTGCGGCAGCCGCGGCGGGACTGGGTCCGGATCGTTACGAGGCCTACCTGGTCGCATGTTTGGCCCTGCACGCCACGGCGCGCCATAAACTAGCACTTGAAGCCCTGGAGAATGCGATTGCCCGAGCTCCAAAGGGGAAACTGGAGGCTCTCAAGGAAGTGCGTAGGGATCTTTGGCGAGCATCCAGCGAAGCGGCCTTTGACGCCCATCTCAAGGCGGGGCGCGAAGCTCTCGAGCAAAACTTGGCTGCCAAAGCCGCCAGGGAATTGACAGCCGCGTGGCTGCTAAAGCCCAAGTTGCGCGCCATCGCCATCGAGGCTGCGTTGGCTTGGATGGCAATTCAGGAATATGGTCCGGCCCGTGCCTTGCTTTTGCAACTGGTGACAAAGGGCGGGGGGGACGCCATGGCGGAGCAGGCATTGGCTTATCTGGCCCTTGTCGAGCCCTTGGTTTCCCATCGCTATTCTTCCGACCTTTCCGCTGCGGCCTTGCACGTGTTGGGCAATCGTTTGCCGACCGCGAAGGCTCTACTGGTTTCCGCGGCGGTGCTGATGCCTGAGCGTTATGCAGCGCACTTGCAGTTGGCGCGCTTAGCGGTTTTGCAAGGGACGCCCGATATCGCCGTGTTCTACCTACGAGAAGCCATTCAAAGGGGCGGTATTCCGCGGGAGTTGATTCTAGAGGATGAACGACTGCGTACCTTGGCGGACCATCTTGGTTTTCAGGGTCTGCTACGCGACACGTTCGGCCAGCGTGCGCTTGCACAGCTTTCCCAGCCGATTCAAGCCCTTAAGAATACACCTCCTGAGCTGACGAATACTGTGGGTATGCTGCTGAAGCGGGTAGCTCCGGGGCGTTTCACCATGGGTAGTCCGGCCAGTGAAGTGGATCGCAATGTGATGAGCGAGGTGCAAACCGAAGTGGTTCTGAGCGTGCCTTTTTATATGGGAGCGACCGAGGTGACCCAGGCCCAGTGGCAGGAAGTCATGGAGAACAATCCTAGTGTTCATGCTGGGCAGGACTTGCCGGTTCATCGCGTCACGTGGCTCCAAGCTGCTGAATTTTGCAAACGGCTTTCGGAGCGGGAGGGCGTCTTGTACCGCTTGCCGACCGAGGCCGAATGGGAGTATGCCTGCCGCGCAGGAGGGATGGGGACATTCTCCTTTGGCGAGAAGTCAACAAGCTTGAAGGCTCACGCTTGGTATAGGGACTCCGAAAAGGGGATCTCAACGCTCCACCCTGTCGGCAAGCTCGAGGCCAACCCATGGGGTTTTTCGGACATGCACGGGAACGTGTACGAATGGGTTTTCGACTACTATGCGCCGCACCTGGGGGCGCCGCTTGTCGATCCCATGGGCCCGATTCAGGAACGTTGCGTGTGGTCAGGGGCGGGGCTTTTACCAGTGGAAGCAGCGCCTGCCGCTCCGCCCACAGGGCCCGGTTCGCGTCTTCATTCAAGTCGCCCGATGTGGGCTTCCGAGTGGTGCGCGAAGCTCGGTAGGCTCGCATCCATGTGGCTAGGGAAGGTCGCCGGGCAATGGGGTCTAGCGCTGCTTGGCGATTAGGATTTCCAGGTTGCCGGTGCCGTCGTTTACGCTCTTCACGAAGACCAGGGCGCCGATTGGGCTTTTGCTTCGGTCCTCAGAATAGGGGCCGCGAATGGCCAGAATGGCTCCTTTGACGCAGTTCTGTTGGGCTGGGGTCCAGTAGTCTCTCGACCGATCAGGGGCTTTGACTCCAGCGGCGTCCGCACTGCTTCCAAGGTCGCGCGGGAACCAGGCGGCAGGGTCGGTAGCGAGTAGTCTGAATTGCGACTCCTGTCCGTTTCCCACGAGGATGATGTTGCGCGTGCCGTTGCATTGGAATCGGACCCTCTCGGCGAAGGAGCGGGCGTCCACTTTTAGGTCCCAATGGTTCGCAGGGGACTTGCCGTTTAGGTGGCCCGTGACCTCAGCCTTTGCCGTACCCAGGTAGAAATTGGAGATGCGCTGCCCGGGGACTCCGATCGGGATGCTGACCTGCTGAATGGCTTGCGTGCTAGAGCAGGCCCCGATCGAAAGGCCCAGAACGAAAGCGTAGAGGGGTTTGAGAATGCGGAAGCGGGTCATGTCGTGATCGTCGATTAGTGGTTTAGGGCATCTGCAGCCGTTCGCGCAGCAGACTGGCGCGGACGCTGTCGTCCGCGCTGTTCAGTGCGGTCTTGAGTGCGTCCTGGGATCCGACCAGGATGACCAATTTTCGGGCGCGTGTGATGGCTGTGTAGAGCAGCTTCTTGCGCAGCATCATCCAGTGCTGTTGGGTGAGCGGGATGATGACCACGGGGAATTCCGCGCCTTGGCTGCGGTGCACGGTGATCGCAAAAGCGGGTCGGAGGTCGTTCAGTTCGCGGCCCGTATAGGTCACGTCCTGTTCAGGGAATTTGACCGTGACGACGCCGTCCGCCGCGATGTCCGTGATGCGGCCCATGTCCCCGTTGAAAATTTCGCGCTCGTAGTCGTTGCGCGTGTGCAGGACGCGGTCGCCGGTACGCCACTTGTTGAAGCCGATCTCGACTTCGCGTCCGCCGATGCCTTGCGCCTCGCGCAAGCGATCGTTGAGCGCGTCCACGCCGCAGTCGCCCTTGTACATGGGCGCGATGACCTGCACATCGGTCATCCAATCCACGTCGAAGGTCTCTTTGAGGCGACGCGTGATGATGTCGACCAGGAGGTCGGCGGTAGCGGCCGGGTTCTGGCTTTGGAAGAAGTAGAAGTCCCGGGAGAGGTCGCCCTTGGCCGGGTATTCGAGGGGCTCGCCCGCCAACATGTGGTGGGCATTCTCCACGATCAAACTGGAAGCACCTTGGCGGAAGATATGGGTCAAGCGCGCGGTGGTCAAAACCTTGCTCTCGAGCAAGTCTGCCAATACGTTGCCGGCGGTGACGGAGGGCAGCTGATCGGGGTCGCCCACAAGGATCAGGCGTGTGCCATTGGCGACCGCTTGCAGCAGATGGTGGGCGAGCACCACATCGAGCATGGAGATCTCGTCGACAATAATGAGGTCTGCTTCGAGCGGTTCGTCGGCGTTACGCGTGAAGCCGGAGCCCTTGCCGTTGGGTGCGTAACCCAATAGGCGGTGCACTGTTTTGGCGGGGCGTCCGGTGGCTTCGGCCAGGCGCTTGGCGGCGCGGCCCGTGGGCGAGGCCAGCTCCACCCGGCTTCCGGCGCTTTCGGCCAGGGCCACGATGAGCCGCACGATGGTGGTTTTGCCCACGCCGGGGCCGCCGGTGAGCAAGCCGACGGGTGTGGCGAGCAGGCGCAACACGGCCTCGCGTTGGTCGGGCGAGAGGTTTAGCTCGCCAGAGGCTTCCATGCGTTCGAGTTGTTCGGCCGTCGCAAGGGCCGGAGCCTCCTGTTTCAGCAGGCGCTGGATGTTCTTGGCCACGTGCTTTTCGGAATGGAAAAGCCAGGGCAGGTAGACGTGGGCGCAGGGGTCTGCGGAATCCTCAAGTCCGAGGATCAGGGTTTCGATGCGCAGTTGGTCGCTGTGGGCGAGGTCCTGGAGGGCATCGGCCAAATCGCCGGCGATGCTACGCGGCAGGCTCAGGCGTTCGACGGTCTCCTCGAGCAGGGAATCCACCCGGCGGCAGGAGTGTCCATCGTCGGCGCTCTCCTGGAGGCTGTATTGCAGGCCGGCCTTGAGGCGGCGCGGGTCGTGCTCGCCGATGCCCAGGGAGCGGGCCGTACGGTCGGCGGTGGCGAAGCCGATGCCGGGGATGGCTGCCAGGCGGTACGGGTCACGGCGCACTTCGGCCTCGGCGTTGGCGGCGTATTTTTCGAGCACGGCCCGGGCCTGGTGGGTAGCGAGCCCCAGGCCGAGCAGGAAGGCCAGGGAGCGGTGCATGACAACCTGGTCGGCCAGGGCCTCCCGCAGGGCGTCAGCGGCCTCAGGGCGCAGCCCACGGATGCCCTTGAGGCACAGGGGGTCGTTGGCGATGCGATCCAGGGTGTCCGTTCCGAGCGTGTCCACGATGCGCTTGGCCGTGTTGCCGCGAACGACCGAGTCGTCCACCAGGAGCACGTTCTTGCCCTTGAACTCCA
>JAESRM010000341.1 GCA_016764635.1 Planctomycetota bacterium | reverse complement strand
GCGTAGGCGGCGGGCGAGTTCCGCGACGGGGTGCTGGGGGTGGGAGACGGCCATGCCGTAACCGGGCACGATGACGATGGACTTGGAGTCCTTGATCAACTGCGCGGTTTCCTCGGGCGTGATCGGGACGGCTTCGCCCTGATCGATGGCTTCGCCGTTGCCGGAAGGCTTGGAGCTGGTGCTGCCAAAGCCGCCCATGATGACGGAGAGGAACTTACGGTTCATGGCGTCGCACATGATGATCGAGAGGATCGCGCCGCTCGAGCCCACCAGTGCACCGGTGATGATCAACAGGTTGTTGGCCAGCATGAAACCGATGGCGGAAGCCGCCCAACCGGAGTAACTGTTCAACATGGAGATCACGACGGGCATGTCCTGGTCGGCCCAGTGCTCAAATCATGGAAAAGCTATTATCTGAGCCCGTTTTGGAGCCTTCTTTCGCATACTCGTATTGCTCAGGTCCAGAATTCCAGCCAATCCGCCTTATCGCCAATTGTTACCTTCTTCCGACAATCTTAGTGAGGATGAGTCTCTTGTTTTTCAGGCGTTGTGTCGTTCTGGTGTTCAAGAGACTCGAATCGCATTGCAACGGAAGACCGGGCTTCGTGGGCACGAGATTGTGCGCGCGCTTCGGAGTTTAGACAGGTTGGGGCTGGTCGTCCGTGTGGGGGCTAGGTGGGTTGTTGGCCCCGAAGTTGACCGAAATCTAAAAATTGACCCTCCTCCCGTTGCCAGGCCGGAGGCTCAGAAGCCAACTCCAGAGAGGCCTCAATCCATAGAACCGTCAGTACCGGAGCGAGAAGAGCGCCAAACGGATTGGAGCGCTTTCAGGAGCCTCTGTCGTTACTACATCGAGTGCCTTGAATTCGAAACGGGCGGTAGCATTGAGTTGAAGACCGAGGGGGTTGGAGGATCATTTGTTGAATGCCACCAGATCATTAACTGGGGTGTGCTTGCCGCAGGAGGCAAGGTTGAGTTGTCGACTACCCCTGAGATCTTTGGGCTGCTGACAAGGACAAGGCGCTCCAGCTCTTCCTCAAGGCTCCGGTTGGGCGCTCCTATTGAACGGGTTTCTGGCAAAAGGGGTGGAGAGGATGTACTGATTCCTGTTTTTCTACAGACGGTTACCGTTATGCGCGGTAGGAATCAGATAACACTGACGGGGGAAGGGCCTCCGAAGGTGAATGAGGCGTGGTTGAGGTCCAGATACCCGGCTTCTAGGGCTGATCAGCGAGAGGATCTACTCATTCAGCTGGGCCTCTTTTTCGAGCAAGAGGGAGTGGATGGAGCTGAGGTTGTACCGAGGGATGGAGCTACGATTCAGAGCTTATGGCAATCTTTGTTTCAGGCATTTGGGGACCATTTTTTGGAACCTGGAGGCCCTGACCGCCCTCAATCTCAACCGGCCATCGAAGCCACACGGTTGAAAGGGATCTACAATCGCGTGGTCGTGATTTCCGCAACGGATTCTACGTTTGTTGGCGGCGTGCTAGAGGAGTTGCGCCTATTGGCGAAGTGTGGAGATGCAGAACTTCGTGGAACCGCCTTGGCTCCGTTCTTTGATCCGAAGTGGGTCGCAATGAGGAAGGATGCGAAGCCCAAGCAGTCACGCATGCGCCCGGAGTTTCAACCCCTTAACTACGAGCAGCGCGAGGTCGTTGGCCTTTCGTTCGATACTCCTGTTTTGGCGGTGCAGGGGCCGCCAGGAACAGGAAAGTCCACAGTCGTCACGCATGTCCTTGCAGGCCACGCCTTGGCGGGGGAAACCGTATTGTTTGCTAGCCGGAACCATCGGGCGATTGAGGCCGTGGTTCCTCGACTCCAGGCGATTCACCCCGATAAGCCTCTCGTGTTGCGGCTAACGAAAAGTTTGGGCGATGCTGAAGCTGGAAACGATGATTGGCTCGAAGAGATTCTGAAATTACTGGGTCATCCGGCAGGTGACGATTCAAAGGGTGCACTAGATGCACTTCGGGCTCGTTTGGAGTCCGAGTTGGCTTCAAGAGACCAAATAGAGCAATCCATTGTTAGTCAGCTGGTGTTGGCCGACGAGCTCAGCCAGCTGGAGAACTCAATCCTAGAAGTTGAGAGGGGACTCAGCGACGACTGGATACGTGTCGCAGGTCATCATCGAGATTGGTTACCCGCAGAAGTCTTGGATAAGGCACACAAAACGCTAGACGCCCACAGAAAACCCTTCATTGGTTTCTTTTCGCGCTGGTGGGCTCGTCGCACCTTGCGCATTCAACAGGCGTTGTTACGGACAAGTGCGATCTGTGAAGGGAGACAGCCTTCGGGAGATCTTGTGCACCTTGCTAGAAGTCTGAGTTTGGCGGCCAAGCTTTCTCGAGCATTGGCGAACCGCGAAAGCTTGGTAGCAGAGGTACGCAGGACTCCGTCAAGGACGCAGCTTGTGGAGGACTTGAGTACGGTAGATGAAACTATTCGTGAAACGACCAGGGAAGCCCTATTGCAGCTTGCTGAGTCCCTTGGTGCAAGCTTGCCAGAGGCTGTGAAGGTGCGCTTTACGGACTTCAAGGGGGAGCTTGGGCCCAGGTCCAGGGCCGGTCTCCTGCAGAAGCTCCCAGCGAAACTTCGGCGCATGGTCTACCAGTTCTTTGAGAAGGTTGTTGATGTCATCCCTCTTTGGGCATGCTCAAATTTGTCGATTCGATCACGAATCCCGTTTGTACCTGGATGTTTCGACCTTGCGGTCATTGATGAGGCCAGTCAATGCGACATACCCTCTTGCCTACCAATTCTGTTCAGGGCGAAGCGTGTGATGATTGTGGGGGACCCCATGCAGCTTCGGCACGTCGGAAGGATTGGACTGGAGTTTGAAGATAGGATCCGGAGCGTTCATGGTGTCGATGGAATTGAATTTGGAAGATTCAGGCATTCGGCGAACTCAATCTGGGATGCGGCATTTGCCGTCGCGCAGGAAGGTAATGGTGAAACTAGAATGCTCAGGGAGCATTGGCGTTGCCACCCGGCCATTGCGGGGTACTTTTCAAAGCTATTCTACGGGGGGCAACTAAGGATTCGGACATCCGCTGAGTCGAGCCCGAGGGTCCTTCGGGGGAAGAGCAAATTCAGGGGGATCGAGTGGACTCATGTACCTGGTGGGGGCCAACAGGTGGTCGGGGGAAGTCGATATCATCCACCTCAGATTCATGCCATCGTCGAAGAGCTTGTTCGGATAGCAGAAAGTGGCTTCGATGGGTCTGTCGGGGTTGTGACTCCTTTTCGTGCCCACGCTAATCGGATCCGGGATGCTGCCCATGACCGACTATCAGCAAGCGTTCTTAAGGCCTGGCGTTTTACTTCCGAAACGGCGGACGGTTTTCAAGGCGATGAGCGGGACTTGGTCATGTTTGGGCTCGTTGGAGGGCCTGTTGGGGAGCCGTTGCCCCAGTTTTATCGCAGCGATAAAAACCGCTTTAACGTAGCGGTGAGCCGGGCCAGGTCGTTACTCCATATTTTTGGCGATAGGGAGTGGGCTGAGTCTTGTGGCGAGGCAACCCTTGAGGAACTCGTGGATGCATGGCGCAAGTGGCAAGAGCGGTCCAGCATCCCTCCAAGAATGGAGTTGGTTGGTCCCGTTTGGGAACCAAAATTTGCCAATGCGCTCTTGGCCGGGGGCCTTGACTTTCATCAGCAATACCAAGCGTGTGSCTTCTTTCTGGACTTTGCGCTATTCTATAATGGCAAAAGGATCAATGCAGAGGTCGATGGTGAGACGTATCACAGGGATGCAAGTGGCGCACGCCGCTCTGAGGATGTCCGTCGCGATCAGATATTGACGGCAGCTGGTTGGCAGGTCGTCCGATTTTGGGTTTATCAACTTAAGGAAGATATGGAAGGCTGCATTCGGCATGTCGCTTCCATTGTGGAATCAAAATGACTGAAATTCAGAAAGACGGCCAATCAGGCAAATCCCTATTGGGGTTTGGGTTGGGAATGAGCCTTTTGGGCGTGTTGGCCATTGGTGGCCAGCTTCCTGGTCTATTCGCACTTTTGGGCTTCAACGGGAAGCTCGCCCAGTGGGACGCTCGTGTAGCTTCTCGTGCTGAGTTATCCAAGGAACTGGAATCTCTCAACCAGTCCATACAAGCGGGTAAGCTGGAGGTTGCGGGACTCCAACCCGTTCTCACAGAGCGGCAGGCCGAGTTGATAGCTCTTCGTGCGGCTCTAAGCGAGGTCGAGAGCAGCCGAGAGGATGCTTTTGCGAAGAGAGCTGAAGCCACAGCAAAAGCCACAAGCTCGGATGCTATTGCAGTCGAGGCGGAGTCTCGGTTTGATGAGGCCAGGAAGAGCAGGGCTAGCCTCATCCAAGGGAATGCTGAACTTGTTGCTCAGCGTGACAAGATCGAATCCGAAATTAGTGAGTTGGCAGCTGATGCGGCAGGAATCGAGCAGGTGCGGAATCAGAAAGATCGCGCGCAGGAGCGATTGAGAGAGCTAGGGAGTGAGGTGTTGGATGCTCAATCTAGGCTGGAAGCATTAGGGAAGCAATTGGCGGGGAAAAGCCAAGAGGCAAGCGAGGCGCGCACCCTGGCCACTAGGCTGGGCGGGTTACGCTCAGACGTCAATTCCTTGACCGCGGACAGAAGCAGAATCGGCGATGATGTATCCCAGTCGGAAGTTCGGTTGGCGGACTTGAACAAGCAGAAGAAGGATCTGTTGGAGAGTCGTACGACCTTGGTGGCAGGAAACCAGGAACTCGGCGACCAGAGACGAACCTTGCTGCAGGAGGTTGGAAATTTGGAAGGGCAGAGTGTCGCCCTGAAACGGGATGTTGCGAACTTCAATGGGATACTATCTGACCGTAGCCAAGCAGAGCAGCGCGTCATGGATCTCCGGGGGCAGGATCGGACCTTGTCGGCAACAGTCGCTTCGCTTGAGGTTACCGCTGACAACCTTCGGGCACAGATCTCCAGTTTTCGAACTGAGGTTTCCCTCTTAAGAGCTGCATCAGAATCGCGCGCGGACATCGAATCAAAATTGGCATTTAGCCGATCGGAGCTAAAAGGCATAGAGCTTGAAAAGGCTGCGCTTCTGGGGCAAGTGGAGAGCTTACGCGCACAGGATGCAATACTGAGAGAGGCAGCGGCCTCAAGCCTAGAACGATACACCTCTCGGTTTAAGGAGCKTACCGTTGCTCTCGAGTCGCTCCTACGTTCTTTGCCACGGGGGAATAGTCCAACACCAACTGAGGGAGAAGCTGCCAAGGGAGGTGGGAAATGAGCTGGCCTATGTTATTGACGGCTTCCGTTTTCGGACTCATAGCCTCGGGGGTAGCAGTAGTCCTCACAATCTTAAAGGGGCGCGAATGGGATCGGTACCTTCCCAAGAAGGGGGTGCACGAAAGCCTTGAGGCTCTCAAAGAGAGTCAAGAGAAACTTATACTGGAGAAGGAAGCACTACAGGGTGACTTGTTTGAAGCCCGAGCAGATATCGAGGCTGCAAAAGAGGGGCGCGAATGGATAAAACGCAATGAGGAGCGTATCGGTGAGTTGGAAGATCGTAAGAAGGAGTTGGAGGACACAGAACGCTCACTTGTTCAGCAGATGGATGAACTCGCGAAAGCTGAATCCGGCGTTGTTGATTGTAAGGCCACTGCGGCTGACCTCGAGGTTCAGATAGATAAGCAGCGCATGGAACTCTTGCCTATGGCTGAGCTAGAAGAGCAAAAGGCTCTTGAGTCCGAGTTACTGGAGAGGGTTAATTCACTCGAGGCACGAAAAGTGGTCCTAGAACCTACGGTCGAGAAATTGAAGGATGACGAGGCTCGACTGCTTGATTCCGTTGCCGAGCTCCGCAGAGAAGAGTCCGTCCTTACGAACACAGTTGCTGGGCTGCAAGCTCGTCGCGATTCTCTCGAGAATCGGTTGGATGATTTGAAGGAGATGCAGCTCCATTTCAAAGGCGGTACCGAGGAGACTACCCAAGGGGAAAGTACAAAACTGCTTTGGGATTCGGCACTCAAGGGGCAGAGGCTGTTGACTCCTTCAGCTGATTCTGAAGAGGTCGCTCTTGAGCGAACCACTGAATACATAAAACAATCTGGTTTGGTTTTTGATCCGCGGGTGATTCGGGCCTTTCACACTTCTCTGAAGTGTGCGGATGAATCTCCCTTGTTGGTTCTCGCTGGAATCAGTGGAACGGGTAAGAGTGCTCTGCCGGTAGCGTATGCTGAAGCAATGGGAATCAACTCCCTGATCGTCCCAGTTCAGCCCGGGTGGGACAGTCCTGCAGACCTCCTGGGGTTCTACAATCACCTTGAGAGCCGGTTTAGGCCAACGGAACTTGCTCGAGCCCTGATCCAGATGGACTATTGCCACCAGCCCAAGGATGCGATGCTGGCATTGAGCGGAGCCGAATGGCCCCAGGCAGCAAGCGAGCGAAAGGATCTTAGTAGTCAGATGCTGCTCGTCCTTCTGGACGAGATGAATCTCGCGAGAGTCGAGTACTACTTCAGCGAGTTTCTGAGCCGTCTTGAATTGCGCTCTGGGTTTRATCCAAAGACTGATCACGAGAAGAGGGCCAGGGCCGAGTTGGTCTTTGACTTAGGGTCTTCTGGAGAAGGGAAATCCCATACGCTTTCTACGTTTGTTGGTAGGAACGTTCTGTTTGTCGGGACCATGAACGAGGACGAGTCGACCCAGACCCTTTCCGACAAAGTAATCGACCGCTCCAATGTGATGCGTTTCGGCAAACCCAACAAATTAATAGGTGGGGGGGCCGGGACGGCGGAGACACCCAAGGTGCCCACTTCATTCTTGAGTCGTGAAGAGTGGGGTCGGTGGACCAAACAGGATTCGTCCGTGAATGTGGAAATCGAAAAATGGCTCGATCAGCTCAATACTGAGTTAGGGAAAATCGGAAGGCCTTTTGCCCACCGGGTGGCAAAGGGGATCCGGGCCTATGTGAACCTCTATCCCTATTCATCGGCACAAGGACAAGTACAAGGAATGAAGGATGCTTTTGCAGATCAAATTGAGCTCCGGATTTTGCCACGTTTACGTGGTCTCGATATTCATGACGCCGGGGTAGGTGAGGCCATAGATTCGGTTGTGAAGCTTGTCGAAAATGAGCTTAACGATGATCGACTTGCATCTGCGATCAGGGACGCACGCGAGAGGGCGGGATATCAACTATTCCACTGGAATGGTGTGGATCGCCTTGGCTCTAACGGATTAGGCTCACAAAGGATTTAGGACAAGGGACTTCATGCAAGACTGGTGTGTACTGGCAAGCCCCTGGGCCTCAAATCCAACTCAATCCAAGGATTTACTTGTTGGCGGACGCCCACTTTTACTTGTGGACTCCGCGGTTGGTAAAGTCCTTGCTCCTGATCTGAATCTCAGCCTTCCGCAATTGGGCACCAGGCTCATTGGATCGAAGCTGTGGCGGGTTTTCGATATGCTGGCACCGGGTCGGCAGGCAGGAAGTGCCGAAGAGCTTGTCTTGCAGATAGGGCATGACAGGCAACGATTTAGCCTTTATGGCGGGGCCTCGTACCCGCTGTATGGGGAGAAGGAGCTCGACGAAGCGGCCCTTGGGTCAAGAGTGAAGACCTTCTTGGGTAGTCATGTTGACTTGGTCTACTCCCCCGTTGAAAAGCAAAAACGTCTCGTCGATGGTTGCGCCAGCATTGACCTGAGGGAATTCCTCAGTGACTGGACTGAGCGTGAGTACGATGGCGAAGCCCACTTGGCTTTGATTGTCAAGATCGCTCAAGCGGTAGGCAGAGTGACCAAGGATATTGGCGATAACCCCCGCAGGGTACTTCGAAGGGAGAGGAAGATGGAGAGGGTGGGGGCGGTGCGCCAAATCGATCCAGCAGGTCTAAGGTGGCTGGTGCGTCAGCAAGGCAACACGCTGGCAGAGCGTGCAGGGCCGCGTCAACGAATTCTGGCTGTTACGAGGGAACAATCTTTCGATACGCTAGAAAACCGAGTCATGCGAGACTTTCTTTCTCGCACCAAAACCGAGGGCCGCTCTTGGCTCCGCGACCAGATCAGTCCATGCTTGCTTAAATCCAGTCGGTACATGGATGTTCAAAGATTTGCATCCTTGGTGAGTAGGTTAGGGCATGACAGTCCCATTGCAGGGTTACGGCGTAGTTCAAATACAACGGCCCCAAACTATGTTCTCCAGCATGACGAACGGTACTCAAGGATTTGGCCTTGGTATGTGAAGTTGCGCAGGAAGCAACAAGAAGAGGACCGGATGTGGAGGTGGAGCCATCGAACATTTAGCGAGGCTATTCATTTGGCGTTTTCAAACGCGCTGGATTTGCTGGAGCCAACAAACCTCCCACCTGGAGTTGGGTTCAAGAGGACCCTATTGGTTCGGGAAGAGCAGAGCTATGGTCAGTTTGTTGATTCGCGATCGGAATTCTTCGGTTGGTTGTACGGTGGGGATCATGAACTCTTCACGGTGAGCCTTCTCTCGGGTGACCAGATCTTAGATTTTGAGCGTAATCGAGGAGGGGTCTCCCGGTTTTCAGATTTGGTTCCGGACTCTCTCATGGCGGCCCACGATCCTTTTTCGCTCCAACCAGCTGGCAGGGTACTCCTCGTGTGGACTCGAATGCACATGGGGGGGGGCGATGACGTAGCCACTCGCGTGGAGGAGCTTGCTGAATCTGTAGCGCAAGTGTCCGGTGAAACTACCGCCCACGTTCTTCTGGTCGAGCCTTGCCCCTTCGGTGAGGATGCTCGCATAGTAGAGGATGTTCTTGTTCGAACAACGGTAGGCAAGGCTATACGAGTTTGGATCTTGCAGACCCCATTTCACGTAACCCGTGGGCAGAAGGAATTCCGAAGCGTAGTAGAGCAAGCCCTCCTAGGGGGTGGACGCAATTGAGTACCGAGAACTGGGTAGGATTGTCTTTAGAGGGGATGACGGTGTATGCAGTTCTAGCAGAAGGGGAGTCAGGGTTGAGCCTCTCTCTCCAAAAGCCGTATGACCCTCCGCCGGCTTTGGTTTTTGGCCCAATCGGGGATCCCAAGTACAGCGGTGAGAGTCCGATTCCTCTTGCGGGGTCAGGCCTTCAATGGCCGCCGCAGTCCGTGGGGCCAGGGGATAAGATATGGAGCGGAGCAAGAATTCCCTTGGCTTGTCTATGGGCACGGCTTTCATCCGACGATCGAATTGTCGGACCAGCTCACTCAACTCTTGCAGCTGAGGAGGCCTTGGCGCGAATAGCGAAATCTGTTCTCACCTCAAGCGGCGCGGAGGCTGGAGACACAGGGTCCACTGGGGCTTGCGTCGTCATCCCCAACGAGCTAACCGAAGCTCACCAGCAATGTCTGCTAGACGCTCTTACAAGGCAACAGCTTCGGCCCTTGCTTCTTTGGCGCCCCATCGCTGCGGCACTTGATTGGTTGAGTCGACATAGCGAGCAGCTTGCCATTGATGTTCGTGAGGAAACCCCCATTGGTTCTCTTTTGACCATTCATTTGGGGTCCGAGGGCCTTGAGGGTTCGTGGATTGAGTTGATCCAGCGGCCTGAAGACCAGTATTGGATTTTACCCGCCCGGAAGCGTCCCACCGGATCCGCGTCGGCACCCAAGGGTGGAATTGATCTCCTTGGAAAGGCTGTGGCCTTTGCTTGTCGAGATGGAGTTCGGGGCTTGGATGAAAACCAAGCGTGGAGGGCTTTGTGGGGCAGTCCACTTACCAGAGGAGTCCTAGCGGGTGGATGCGGTGGAGTATCCAGCACCAATTGGGGAGTGCCTCTCGATTTTGAGGATAGGCTCGGCCGATGCCTTAAGAGGCTTGCTCTTGGTGCTATTGGGGTCGAAAGCCAAGAGGGCGAAAGTGGTGACTGGCTAAGCGGCCTTTGTGATAGCAGGCTCGGTAAGCCCGGGACTTTGGGCGTGATTGTCACGGGTGACCTTGCAGCATTTAGAGTAGGAGGGACAACTCTCGGTGAAGCCATAGTTCGTTCTGTTATCCCGGGCAAACCTGGAATTGTAGAGGTGGAGGGGCACGGTGGATTGGAGTCGGGTGTTCTTGCTCGCGGAGCCAATGTGTATGCACAGCGTCGAGCATCAGGTCTCTCGACCTATCTAGACACGTTGCCCAAAATCGAGGTACTCCTTGAAGAGCGAGCGAGGCCGGTCTGGACTTCACTCTTGCTCGAAGATGACAAGTACGTGGATGGTGGGCGCCTTTGGCGCAGGGACCCGGATTTGGGTGGCCTCAAAATCCCGGCCTTCAAGGAAGAGCTAGCACTCAATGTCCTAGTCGAACCTGATAAGTATGTTCGGAGGGTTAAGTTCACTCTCCCAGATCCTCCAAGAGTGGATGTGCCCGTCGCTTTGGCAGTGGAAATGGAACCTGCGGGGGGGCACGCACGAGTGCGTTTGGTWCCGGTAGAAGGTTACTCGCTT
>JAESRM010000131.1 GCA_016764635.1 Planctomycetota bacterium | reverse complement strand
GGTTGCGATGGTCGCCGTCGGCATTGTTGGCGTGAGCCTACTGTTGGCCTGCTTGTGGCACTTCTCCAGGTCGGAGGATGCAGGCGAATTCGCCGCGATTTCTAGCGGGCAGACTGTGCAGGAGGCGGAACCTGGAGAAGCGCAGCTCGCGTCTATCGGAGCGGTGTTGCAGGGGAGGGATGTGGTGGAAGAGGCCGCACCCGAAGCAGGGGCACAGCTCGCGCTCTGGTCTGGCCTTCCGCCCGAAACATTGCTGCCAACCGCCCAGCTGCTTGGCCGTCGCAAGTACGGCTATTCGCAGGCCACTTTCAGCTTCGAGTACGGGACGAGGGATGATCCGGGCGGAATAGTTCGCAATGACTGGGACATTCTATTCAGTGGCGAGGGGTTCCGGGTGAGCATGGTCACCGACGATCGAAGTGTGATTGTTGATTTGGGTGAGATTCGGCTTGCCGACGTTCACCCGGGACTTTTGGAGGACGCCGAACAAGGAGAGAAGGCTCTACCCAAACTCGGCCACAGTTACTTGGTGTGGACACGCGACACCGGAACGGACCTGGTCAGTGCCTTCGAAGTAGTCGACTTGAAACTCAAAGAGTCCTGCGAGTTGAACTGGTACACGGTAAACGGCAATGGTCAGGCCAGTGGATCGTTCCACGACGATGGGGTGGGGCCGCCGCTTGTTGAGACAATGGAGGCCTTGAGGCACAGTTTTCAAGCGAGCAACGTATTGACTGCGCCCCGGATTTTTCTCCAGGCACGGGCGGGACATCAAGGGGGCAATCCCTGCCGAATCAATGGTTTGGGTGAGGTCAATGCCTACTTTGATGGAGTGAGTAAGGCCCGGCTGGATGTCATGGAGCCGATAGGCCGCAAAACGAAGAGCTTGGGTTTTGCGGAGGGAGGTGCGATCCCTGCAGGCATGTTGTTCATGGTCCAGCGCGTGACTTACCGGGGAGAGGACCGCGATGGCGAATCGGGTCGGGGGGGATTTGAAATTCACATCGGTGGGCAGTCTATTGTTCCTAAGGACTACGCCAAGGACCTTAGTTTGATGGTGTGGACCGGTTCCATTCCCGTGCGCGCTGGCTTTGAATCCGATCTGACATTGATGGCATCGTACTTCACCCAGGGCGAAGCGCTCATCGAAGGTGCGTTCATGCCAGATGAAGGATTGCAGCAGGCCGGCGAACTGCTCGCCAATGGCATGCGCCTGTTCCCTCGGGCCGAAATCCCTAGCGGCCAAGGCCTTCGTTTTTCTAGCGGACAGGTTCTCGAGTCCACTCGCAGGGGTCCTGGGCTCGACATGGTGTTTGATGGGGAGGGCGTAAGTTTCGGGAGAGCACAACTACACGACCTCGGTGAATCGATGATGGGTCAGGCCGTCCTTGACCCGCTCTCCGAAGCAGCTACTAGAAAGTTTGGGCCCTTGCAAACGGGTCACTGCTACCTGATGGTTCAACCCTTAGGGCGGGCTACGTTTTTTAGAGTCGAGGCCTTGAACCCGGGAATCTCCTGCACAATCGACTGGTTCTCAGTCAATTCCCAAGGCCARCAGGCCGGGTCGCTCTCGGACACGGGGGATGATTATCTGGCTCGCTCAATCGTAGAGCTCCGTCGGGCGGCTCGAAAGCATTTGGAATTGAAGCAACCCCTCGTGCATCTGCAATTGCGCGTTCAACATGTAGGAGGCAATCCGTGCAAGGTGACCATGGACGGCAACTCCAGGTACCTAAAACTCTCGAAAGATCCGCTGGTCGTCACTGGAGTTCCCAGTCACAGGGATGAGGAACAATCCTTTTGCGAGGGGGGATTGGTTCCTGAGGGTCAGATTTTTGTGGTGAGTCATGTTGAGTACCGAGTGTTCAGGGATTTTGACGGGGATGACAAGAAGCACCCGGTGAAAATACGAGTGGGACAAACCTATGTCTTGGCAGAGAAAGACTTGGCTGGAAATCTCAACAATGTCTGGACCGGTCGCGTGGAAATCAAACCGGGCAGTGAGACTTCTGTTTTCATCGAAGGCACCTACAACACCGCCATCGACGTTAAAATCCGTGGGGAGTTTATCCCCGACCCCAAGGCGAAGGCTCGCTGAGCCTTGGTTGCTGAGCAGGGGGAGGGGAGTTTCTAGACGAGTGGAATCGAGCGTTCGACCCTACAGGCTCACCGGTTGGCCACCGGAGTCGAGGCTTTTTTGGGCGGCTTCTAGGAGGACGACCACGTCGCGGCCTAGTACGCCGTCGCTGCGCGGGGCTTGGCCTTTGCGGACGCAGTCGAAGAAGTGCAGGCACTCTTTGCGTAGGGCTTCGGTCTTGTCGAGCTTGGGGGCCCACATGTCGCCGGTGCGGTACTGGACCATGGTTTCGTATTTGGCYTCGGAGGTTTCYGGCACGTCCACGCCGGAGTCGAAGACTTTGACCTTGGTGTCAGGTTCCACGTCGTCCCACTCGAGCATTTTCTTGCTGCCGCCTAGCAGGGTCATGCGGATYTTCTTGGGRGCCAGCCAATTGAGGTGCATGTGTGCGATCATGCCCGARGCRAAGTTGATCGTCACGTAGGCGATGCTCTCCAGTTTGCTGCCGGCCTTGCTCGGMGCGGCGCCGRTGGCTTGCACGCTWATGGGYCGTTCGTCKACCAGGTGCAGCAGGATCGAGAGGTCGTGGGGGGCCAGGTCCCAGACCACGTTGTAGTCGTGTTGGAAGAGGCCCAGGTTGACGCGTACGGARTCGAAGTAGAAGAGCTCACCCAACTCGCCGGAGGTSACGAGCTCTTTCATCTTTTCCACGGCGCCCGTGTAGAGGAARGTGTGRTCSACCAGCAGGACCARGTCCTTTGCTTTTGCGAGGGCGASCAATTCGTCGCAGGCCTCTGAGCTGTGSGCCATSGGCTTTTCTARCCASAGGTGCTTGCCCGCGGCCAGTGCGCGTTTGGCGAGCTCCGCGTGGGTGCTGATGGGCGTGGCGATGGCGATGGCTTCGATCGTCTCGTCGTTGAAGAGCGTTTCCACGTCGTCCGTTATGCGCTCGACTTGGAATTGGGACTTGGCCAATTCCAAACGCTCAGGACGCAGGTCAGAAACGGCGGCCACTTCAAATTCAGGCAGCTGGTTGAAGTTACGAACGAGCATCGGCCCCCAATAGCCGTAACCCACAATGCCAATGCGTATCGCTTTCATAGGAGGCCGATTCTAACGGAGCCCCTTGTCATCGGCGCGGTCCTTCCTGCGCTCACTTGACTTCAAGGGTCCCACGGATGGGACCCTTGCTTGCAGCACTACGTTCCCTTTTGAGACGAATGCCGATGACGGAAATACAACCACCCCAATTTGGTCGTACCCATGAAAAGCGCATCCTCCAAGCTCTCGGCCCTCGTTCAAAGTGTTTCCGTAGGAAGCGCGCTACCCTCCAATTCGAAAGATTCTGGCGGTACGCAGGCGGCGATCCCCTTTCTCGATGTGGTCGGTCCCTTTCAAGAGCTGAAGCCGGAAGTGGATCAGGCCCTCGCGGAGATCTTCAGCACGGGGCAATTTGTCCAGGGGGCGCGTGTAAAACGCCTCGAGCAATCCTTCGCCGAGTATTGCGGAACGAAGCATGCCATCGCCGTCGCCTCCGGTACGGATTCCCTGACGATCAGCCTGAGGGCTCTGGGCATCCAGGATGGGGATGAGGTCATCACCCCTGCTTTTACTTTTGTTGCGACGGCCGAAGCGATCGTGTTGGCCGGTGGAACCCCGGTTTATGTGGACGTGGACCCCGACACGCTACAGTTGGATGCGACCAAGCTCGAGTCGGCTTTGACCGAGCGCACGGTCGGCATTTTGCCAGTGCATCTCTACGGGGGCATGGCCCAGATGGACGCGATCGGTCGGTTTGCAAAGCAACAAGACCTTTGGGTTTTGGAGGACGCTTGCCAGGCGCACGGGGCGCGCTTCCATGGACAGCGGGCAGGCTCCATCGGCATCGCTGGTTGCTTTAGTTTTTACCCGGGCAAGAACCTGGGGACTTGCGGTGAGGGCGGCATGATCGTCACGGATGACGACGCCATCGCACGCCAGGCTCGCCTCTTCAGGGACCACGGGGCCGAGAAAAAGTACGCGCACATTCAGCTCGGATCCAACGCGCGCATGAGCGAGATCGAAGCGGCTATTCTGAACATAAAGCTCCCGCACCTGGACGATTGGAACGAGAAGCGCCGCGGCCTGGCTGCGATCTATCGGGAGGAGCTTGCGGGTCTGCCCCTTGGAGTGCACTCGGAGCACGCCGGCGTGCAGCCCGTGCATCACTTGTTCATTGTTCGCACGACCCAGCGCGAGGCCCTGCGCGACTACCTCACCGAGCGCAACATCCAGTCCGGAATCCACTATCCCCACGCCTTGCACACCTTGCCCCCGGTGGGCGGCAGCGAGGACGCGAAAGGGGAGATGCCCGTTTCCGAATTGGCCGCGGACCAGGTCTTGAGCCTGCCCATGTTCCCGGGACTTCGACCGGAACAGGTGCGCGCTGTATGTGCGGCCGTGCGAGACTTCCTTGAACCCAAGGCACCCCTGGGATCCCAGGTGGCCGACTTACGCCGCAGCCTCTCGACCCTGTTTCAGCCGGAAACCACAGGGGTCAAGCAAACCGCCAAAAACTCACCCGTGCCGCTGCTGATGGACAACATCAAGCGTGTGAATCCGCGTAGCGATGCCCAATGGGCAGGGCTGGCCGAGATGCACGGCGACGTTTTTCACAGCCCCGCATGGTCGCGKGTTCTGCACAAGGCCTATGGCCTAGAAAGCCACGCGTTCCTGCTGCTCGATGAGCAAGGCCAAGCGCGGTMGGGCATCATCTCTTGCTCGATTGAAGATCCCGCAGGTCAGCGCGAAGTGAGTTTGCCGTTTTCGGACTACTGCGACCCGTTGATCGGCGATGCGTGCGATTGGGAGCCCCTGGCCGATCAATGGCTCACCAGCGCCGGTCCCATGCGGACCCGTTGCTTGCATTCCGAGGCCCCGTTGAGTGACGACAGGCTGGAAGAGGCGGGTTGGGCGTATTGGCATTGCACGGACCTGACCCGGTCGGAAGGGGAGGTTTGGGATGGTTTGCAGCAAGGCGCTCGCAGGGCGATYCGYAAGGCGGAGCGAGCSGGCATCCARGTSCGTCCGGCGACSARCMAGGCCGACCTRCGCGCGTTCTACGAACTRCAYCTGCGCYTGCGCAAGCAAAAGTACAAGCTGCTCGCACAACCCTACGCCTACTTTGAAGCKCTTTGGAGTGAGTTCATCGAGCCCGGCAATGGGGCCTTGTTGCTCGCGGAACACAACGGTGAGATCGTGGCCGGAGTGCTTCTGCTCGAGGCCTACTCCAAGCTCTACTACAAGCTCAACGCATCCGACCCGAGTGACTTGGGCCAGCGCCCCAACGACCTGCTCGCCTGGCATGCCATGCAGCATGGACAGGCCAAACGATTGGAACTGCTCGACTTTGGAATCAGCGATCACGACCAACCGGGGYTGGTGCGCTACAAGCGCAAGTTCGCGAGCCTGGAGAAGCGCGTCACTTTCCTACACAGGCCCAGTACCTTGCCCGCGCCCCCTGGCGCAGCGGAATGGCGCGCCAATTTGGGCAAGATGACCCAGCTCTTTGTCGACCCCAGCGTGCCCGACGCCATGGCGGAAGCGGCCGGTGAACAACTCTACCGATACTTCACTTAGTCCCATGCGCATCATTGTTTGCGGCAACCAAGCCGAGCACCTGTGGCCCGAAGCGTGCGTGCGAAACCTGCAAGCCATGGGGCACGAGGTCGAGCTGATCTACTACCTTGTTCCCCAGGAACATGAGATTCAGCGCTATATTCCCGCGAATATTCAAGATCAACTGCAAGGGGCCTTGGCCAGCTATGAGGGCCAGCGTTCCCTGATGGCTTCCCTCTTTGTCATGCGCACGATCGACTTCCAGCCAGAGTTGATCCTGTTGGCCGGCATGTATCACACCTGGTCGGCAGAGACCTTGGAGCAGATCCGCCAGCAGGTGTCGGCGCCCATCGTTTTGTGGTCGGGGGACAATCCCTACGAGGCGGGTGCTACGGATACATTCACGCCGGGGCGCTACTACGATCAGACGCTTTTCACAATTCATGGCCTTGCGGAGCGCGCGGCTGATGACTATCCGAGCACGGGATTCCTGGCCTTTGGTTGCGATCCGAAGACCGATGTGGCTCCCGCCCTTTCCCTTTCAGATAGGGAGCGCTATCGCAGTGCTCTCAGCTATCTGGGAACGCTGAAGTTGGATCGTGCCGAAGTCCTGAATGGGCTAGCGCAAGCGCAGCTCGGCTTACGGGTTTGGTGCCCGCCGCCGCCCAGGGGCGCAACCCAACTGCTGCCGGAGCTGGTGACTGCGATTCAGCCTGATCAAATCCACGGCGCGCGGGCTCGCTCACTGTACGCAGCCTCCGACATCGTTTTGAACCTGCACCATTACGGCTTCGGGAACATGAAGTTCTACGAGGTGGCCTCGTGCGGTGTATTCCAAATCAGCAACCTGCTGAGCGATTCCCAATCGATTCAAAGCGTGCTGCCGTTCTTCTCCAAGGCGATCGCTTGCGACACACAGGCGGACATGATCGAGCGTGTGCGCCACTACCTGATCAATCCTGGCGCAAGGGAAGCCAAYGCGCGCGAACTGCAGGMGATCGTGCAYCGCGAGCACACCTGGGTCCATCGCTTGCAAGCCATCATCGACCTGGTGCTACCCGCCCATGTGGGCGTCGCTCAGGCCTGAAAGTCAGACCACAACTCCAAGGCGGACGCCGAGTCCAACCTGGGGGAGAAGGGGCCTTCCCCGAAGCTCGCGTCTTGGATGTGCGTGCCGGAACCGGCGTTGGAAATGCGGCCTTGCTCAAGCCAATGGCAGACCTGGACGAGCCCGACGCAGAGTTCTTCATACTGCCGTTGCCGCGCTTCAGTCTCCGGCGCCTGCCAGTCAAAGCCCGAGGCCGTCTGGATCACAACGCGTCCGCAGTCCATGTTTTGATCGATCATGTGAATCGTGGAGCCGACGAAGCGCACCCCCGCTTCGCGCGCTTCCTCGAAGCCATGCAGGCCTTTGAACGCGGGCAGCAAGCCCGGGTGTAAATTGATCAAGCGATCTTGATAACGCTCCAACAGATCGCCCTCGAGCAGCCGGGTGAAAGCCAATACCGCGTGGGTGGCGTCGACTTCATCCATATACGCTGCCAAACCATCTGAAAACCTGCGGTTGTCCGGCTCCTCGATGCGCTGCACCGGAATGTTGCGCTCACGGGCCCAAACTTCACCAGCACAATCCCGATCCGTCACGACAGCGACCAACTGACGCCGAAAGAGCGCGTCATGCTGCCAAGCTGCCTGCACCGCAGCGCCATTGCGCGAAAAAACACCCACGAAACGAACGGTGGTGGCCTGTCCCAACGGACCTTGATCCTTGCTGCTGATACTCATCACCCTGATAGTACGGCTTTGCAGTGCGTAAGCGGCACGCATCGCTGGATCCAACCGTCGCACATGCCTGATGGGTGGGAAAGCTCGCATGGAATGGGACGGATTCGGGGCGGGCACACGATTGGGCCTTAACGTGAGTGTTGATTCTCGACCCGGTAGGGGGAAGTTGCATCGGCGGGGTGGGTGATTGGGTGAGAATTTCCACGATTTACGGCTGTTGAAGTTACCGGGAGAATCTGGGGTTGTAGTCTGGGTGGATTGACATGCACGTACTCTCCTTTACTACGTGCATCCCACCTTTACTCTTTTGGAGGTCTCTCATGTTGTTTCGAACTTTGTTGGTAGTGGCGTCGCTTGGTTTTGCGTTTTCCCCTGGGGCTTTAGGGCAAGGGGATGATTGCTCCTCCGCCGCGTCGATTCAGGGGTTGGGGTCGTGGGCTTTTGACAATTCAGGCTTCACGAGTTCTGGGTTTACGGGTGCCTCGAGCTGCATCGACTCGCTTTCGATCCAGCGCGATGGGTTCTACCAGTGGACGGCAGCGGTGGACGGGCACTATGTACTCGGTGCCGATGCGCCCGGGTTCCTGGTGGGCTTTCGCGTGCTCGAAGGCATGGGGTGCGCGTCAAATTGTGTGGACGTGGTGAGGTCATCTGGCACGGGACTCGTGCCCAAGGTCCTCTTGGTGGATGTGCAGGCGGGCGATACTTTTCTGATTCAGCTGGGCAGTTCAGACTTCTTCTTCGGGAGTGTTGCGCTTGAGATCGCGGTATTTTCTGATCCGTGTACAGCCGGGCCCGATGACGCCTTCGAGAACAATGACGTCTGCTCCAATCCGAGCCCTATTGTTCCTGGAAGCTTCACCAACCTGGTGGCGACGGTGTTGGATTCCGATTTCTACTCCATCGTAGTTCCGGCTCATCACGACTTGGTCGTGGACTGGGATGCTGGAGGCGCGGCCGATATCGATGGTGTCGTGTTTGATTCGGCCTGCAATGAAATTGCCCAGGCGCCCTGGATGCTTGAATATACGAACACCTCCGGTCTGGCCGAGACCATCGTGTTCGAGCTCAATGTGGATGACTACTTTGCGACCCGCAACTGTGCGGTGTACTCAATGGACGTTTCGATCACACCCAATCATTGTTTGTTGGGAACCGAGGACTTCCTCGAGGACAATGATTCATGCGCGAGCCCGATCACTTTGGTTTCGGGGACTTATACCGGACTTCGCACGAGTCCTGGGGATGCGGACTATTTCGAAGTGGTGATTCCGCCCCTGCACAGTTATTCGGTCCATGTGGCTCGCACGGATGGCGTGCCGAGCCTGTCGCCTTATGATGGAAACTGCGTGCCGATCGGGGGACTGACCGCGACGCAGGCATATGGGCACAACACTTCCCATGTAACGCCGATGGTTCGCATCTTCGGGGTCGAGGCCGGCGACGGAGGACCGTTCGCGGATTGTGCGGGCTATGTCCTTTACCTCAACGTCTACGCCAATCCGTGTTTGGACTTTCCTGACGACGGCCTCGGAGGGACCGACTGCKCMAGCGCYCCMTCRCTTCTGGATGGCACCTACACGGGCTTGACGATGTCCGCTTCTACAAGGGACTTTTACCGTTTCTGCGTTGGCGCTGGAGTGACGCTGCAATTGGACGCGCTGTTTTCGCATGCCACGGGCAATGTGGACTTGGCCCTTTGGGAGTACGATGCGACCCAATGTGCGGGCTTTAGCTCGAGTTTGGTTCTACAGCGGGCGACATCCGAAACGGATGACGAGTCCCTGTCGTGGACGAACACTACCGGGGCTGACTTTGAAGTCGTGCTGGTCGTGCAAATAGGTGGAGGGCCTGGATTCACTTGCAACGAATACGACCTGGTTGTTTTCGGTGCGGACAACTGTGGAATGGAAACCAGTTTCTGCTCGGTCCCTGTTCCGAATTCAAGTGGTCTTTTGACGCGCATCCAAGGTTTCAAGGGCAACACTCCTGGCAGTGGGTTGCACCTGGGCGCGACGGGTGGACCTTTCTTTGAGTTTGGCTATTTCCTAGTGGGAAGCGGAGCGGCCTCTGGAGGCTTCAGCCTTGGCGATGGATCCCTATGCTTGGCCATCGGCCCCAATGACCGCATCGGTCGCTACAACGTTTCAGGAACAGCGTGGAACTCCCTCGGGCGCTTCGATGGAGTGGGCCGCTTTGTAGGCTTGGCCGGCAACTCGACGGCCGTGTTTGGCTTTGACGTGCCGGGAACGCTGCCTTTCGGTGGCGTGATCAGCGCGGGAGACACCTGGCACTTCCAGCTGTGGCACCGGGACTCTGGATCTTCAAACTTGAGTGACGCCCTACGGGTGACCTTCTAGCCCCGGCTAGGCCCAGGCCCACGAGCTGCTTTCCCAGCTCGTGGGCCTGGCGCTGTATCCCGAGGAGCTATTGCAAAGTCAATTCGAGGGAAGCTGAAGGCTCGCCCGATACTTGAATGGGCAGGCTGCCTTTTAGTTTGTCCTCCCCAGACGTGCTAGCTGTGACCGTGTAGTGCCCGGGGAAGAGAGGTCCCAATTGGGTGGAACCATCGTGCAGGATTGTCGAGGCCACGGTCCTTCCTCCGGAGTCCTTGATACGCACGTAGCATTTCGACACAGGTAGGCCATTCGCATTGACCGTCACGTTGAGCATGGTTCCAGCTTCGAGGGCCAGGTTGGCACGGGAAGTTTCGTTGAGCTGCGTGCTGACGGTCACCCAATCCGAAACTTGGCGCTGCTGAATGGCGCGTACTAGAAATTCACCCTTCTTCAGGCCGCCAATTAGGAAGTGGCCCTTGTGATCGACCTTCCAGGTCGTGCTATAAATGCTGAGCACATTTGTGGAGCGGCAATGGATCTCGGCGGCTAGGGCAGGGTTGCCCTCGCTGTCGGTTACGAGTCCTTCGATCGCCGCCGCCTCACGCAAGCGAATGTCCACGTCCACCATTTGCTCGCCGGGACCTAGGCGAAGACCGGAAACTTCTCTCTCGCGGGCGTAGGGATGAGTCGCGGGCGCGAGGGGGTCGGGCGAGTGGTCGCGGGCCATAGCGGAAAGTGAATAGGTGGCGCACAGTAGGTTGGCGA
>JAESRM010000030.1 GCA_016764635.1 Planctomycetota bacterium | reverse complement strand
CTCTCGCCCTCTACCAAGCGCACCACGGCGAATTCAGTCGGGCACTGGCCACGCTGCAAGCCGCCGCAAAAGGTGCCGCGGATCCAGCGGTTGTTGAACGTGAAATCGAACGTCTCCAGGCCTTGATCTTGGCGCGCGATGCGTTTCTCTCCGCTGCGGTCAAAAATGGCAAGAAACTGCGCTATCCCCTGGGTGGTAAGTCCGTGCTGATCAAGCCCACGGATTGGAAGGATGGCGTTCTGGAATTGAAACCCACTCGCACATGCGACCTGCCCCAATTGCACGGCAAGCAACTCAATCCCGAATTCCTGGCACTCAACTGGAAGAAACTGCCCGCTGCAATAGGCCCTGATTGGCTGTACGGATATGTGTCCTACCTCGCGGGCAACGAACGTTGGCAGCGGGCCCTGCGCGACACGAAGTCCGACCCTACCTCGGCACTCGAAGCCCATGGCGATTGGATGAGCGGTGGTGAACTCTATGAGTATCTCAAGCGAGCCGAGTCCGACAATCCGGCGAGCGAAGACTTCGACAAGCTCCGAGAGTTGTGCAATACATTCTTCAAGGCCATGCCCCTGGCGGAAAGCGAGGAGTTCTTCCGGGATACCGTGCTCGCGGAAATTCGGACAAATTCAGAGGCGCTCACCATCCAGGATTTCCTGCACACAAGGGCCGTCACGCTCCACGACGGAAGCACGCGCCTGACCTACGCCTTCGAAAATCCGGACGAGTTTTTGGACTTCAAGGAGCTGCCCAAGGTTTGGTTGAGCAGTCGAGAAAGTAAGTCAAAGCCAATTCCCGAGGGCCAGCAACCGCCCTCTGTGAAAGAGGGGGCACTCACTTTCAGCGGCGACCGGAGCTATGGACACCGACTCCAATGGAAAGGTCCCATCAAGGTCAAATGCACCTATGAACTGATCGATCAAGAAGTGGACAATATGACGTTCTTCTTCTGGATCGGACTGTGGGACACAGCCCGCAAGCCTTGGTTGCGCAGCGAATTCCACACTCTCGTAACCCAAGCCAAGAGCCGCAAAAACTCGAAACGCATCCGGGGCGAGGGCCTCTCTACCGCATTCGGAAAACGGTTCGAAAGCATTTTGAGCTGGGACGGCAAGAAGGCCTACCTCTCCCTGAATGGCTCCCCTAACTTGGAAGCCGAGCTCGCACTGGGCGCCTTTGGAAACGTAGTGTTCTGGTCGGAGTCCCAGTTCCCCATCCACGTTCACGAATTGGTCATCGAAGGAACTGTGGAACCGTCGAGTTTGAAGCGCTCCAAAGACCAATGGATCGACGCCAAAATGAAATCCCTGGGCTTCACCCTCGAAGTGCACACCGCCGGGGACTGATCCCTTGGCGAGGAGCGGCAGTCCTTAGGAGTCCTTGCGCCCGATCCCTTTCGGGTGAGAGACGGTCACTATGTGGAAGCCGAGCAGGGAGAGCAGCGGGGTCGCGCAGAGGGCCCGGTCGATGGCCAGGAAGGCACGTGTGATCCAGTAGTTGCCCGGGATGTAGCGCAGGATGCTCAGGTGGTCGGGAAAACCCGCGAACACGTAGGCCAGCACGCCGTATTTTTTGACCGTGGGCGTGTCGAAATCCGCTTGCTCGAGCAACTCGAGTACGCCCTTGCGGGTGAAGCCTTGGTCGCCCACGTCGAAGTGCTGGGACTTCTTGTACATCAGCGCGCGCGCGGCGCGGATGAAGGGGTTGTCGTTGCAGGGCTCGCTCATGATGAGCACGCCGCCGGGGCGCAGGGCCTCGCGGCAGTGCTTGAGGAACGCCACATGATCCCGGGTGTGGTGCAAGCTGCCCTTGCAGAAGACCACGTCAAAAACGCCCGGCTTGAAAGGCAAACGCTCGGCGTCGCCGGTGATCAGTTTGGCCCCAGGGATGTACTGGTCCGAGACCTGAAGCATCTCGAAACTGATGTCGAGGCCCACGGCTGAGGGGTGCTTCTCGAGCAATTCAGCCAGGAAGAATCCCGTGCCACAACCCAGGTCCAGGATGGTTTTGGAGCCCTCAGGCACGTGCCCCATCATCTCCGCGTGCCAATCCTGCTGGAACAGGCGGCTGAACGGGAAGGAATAGCGGAATGCATAGCGCGGCGCGAGGGCGCGGTGCATTTCGATCTGGGCTTGTGCGTTGGAAGAGGCCATAGGGAGGGCTTTGGTGGGAAGCCGGGGGAAGTGTACCCGGTGAAATTGGCCTAGGAGGGTTCCGCTTGCTTGGAATTCCGCCTCAACAAGAGACAATAACCCAGGTACGGGGCAATTCCGGACGCCGGAGTGCCGATTCATACTGCCTTGGAGCCTTTCCCCGCTCCCCACCCNACCATGCTGAAAAACATCGGATCCAACTGGGCCCTAAGCGCCATCCAGATCGTGATGTTCATGGTGCTGGTGCCGTTCGTGGCGAACTCGCTGAACGGCCACATGTACGGGGCGTGGGAGTTCATCATCAATACCACGGGGCCGTTGCAGCTGCTCGCCATGGGGATTCCCATGGCAACCGTGCGGCACATTTCGGCTGCCATCGCGAAGGGAAATCACAAGGAAGCCGAACGGGTCATCGGGACCAGCCTCACGCTTTCGATYTTGCTTGGWCTGGTGGCGCTKGCCCTTGGATCCTTCGTTTATATGGGGGTYGCGGACTCGATAMTGGGCTCGGARCGCTGGGGCCTGACTCCCGCCGARCTYAAGGACTCCAAGCAAGCGCTGCTCGCCATGCTGTTGCTGGTGGGGTCGACTTTCGCACTGCGCTTGCCCTACGCGGTCTTTGATGCGCACCACGACTTCGTGGTACGCAACCTCATCCAGGGCGGTGGTTTCCTCATGCGCTTCGGCATGACCCTGACCGCGCTCTCTTGGAAACCGTCCACCACGGTCCTGGCAGCGGTACTGATCATTGTCGCCGTTAGCGAATTCGTGATCGCTTCCTGGGTCTCATCGCGTCGTCACAATCCGTTGAGGATACGGCCGGGTCGGCTCGATGGCCCGTTGATGAAGAAGCTCTTCTCGTTTGGGATCTTCGCCTTCCTGATCAACATGGGCGTGGTTTTGGCATTCCAGATCGATGGCTACGTGGTGGGTTTGTTCATGGAGACCTCGGACGTGGTTGAGTACGCCCTCGGCAACAAGATCTTCGAGCAGTTCATCACTCTGGTGCTCGCGATCGGAATGGTTGCCATGCCCACGGCTGCGGACCTGTGGGCGCGTAAGGACACCGCTGGCGTGCGCACCGTATTTCTGAAGTGGTCCAAAATTGCCACCAGTCTGGTGTTCCTGATCGGCGGCTACCTGGTCATTCTGGGCCCTGAGTTCCTCGAAGCTTGGCTCGGCGACAGTTACACGCCCAAAGTAGGAAGGGTCATGCAGATCTTAATGATCTCATTTTTCTTCTTCCTGCCCATGCGCGGGGTGGCCCTGCCTGTACTGATGGGCATCGGCAAGACCAAGGGGCCTGGTTTCGGGTTGCTCGCCATGGGATTGACCAACCTGACCCTGAGCATCATCCTCATTAAGCACTTCGGAATCTTCGGCGTTGCCCTAGGTACCGCAATTCCGAACGTGCTCTTCTCGGTGTTCTTCCTGTACATAAGCTGCAAGCACCTACGAATCCCGCTCGACGAATATGCACGTTACGTTGTGCAAAACTCCGTACTTGGMGCCCTGCCMGCCCTAGCGTTCYTRYTMGCGCTCAAGCAMTGGGTCGGCRTCGAGTCCTGGATYCCCGTGCTGGCCGCAGGCGTGGCTTACAGCGCCATTTTYATCGTCTGCCAGCTGTTCTTCGTCTATAAGAACGACCCGTACACCGACCCGCTCGGACTCATCAAGCAAAAGCTAGAGGCGCGCAAATCATGATGTGGCCCCTCTACCTGCTCGGCGCGGGAGCCGCCTCCTGGATCCTCACCGAGGCCATCGCGCGCCTCTACATGAAGAAGCGCGGACGCTACTTCTCCTGGCAGCCCTTCGCGCGCACGCGCTTGGACCTCGAGATGTCCGCTCTCCCCCAGCTCGAACCCATCACCCACTTCGAGGTCAATTCCCTCGGGGAACGCGGCGCGGAGCCCCCGGCGCCTTCGGAAAMCTACTACCACGCCATCGCCATGGGCGGCAGCGCGGTCGAGTGCTACATGCTCGACCAGGAGAAGGAGTGGCCCCACCAGGTCCAAGTCCAACTCAACAAACCCGAAGCCCTCAAGGCCCTTGGAGTCGACCGCGTCCACGTGGGCAACATCGGGCGCTCCCTGATGGCCTGCGGCCCCCTGTGCACCCTGCTCGACGGCGTCCTGCGCCACTACGATTCCGTCGACTTGGTGTTCATGATGGTGGGCTCCAGCGACGTGGTGGCCTGGACCGAACAGGGYGGACCCGAGAAYTACACGCCCAAGRAAATGGACGCGCACGCCATYTTCCGCGCCCACCCCCTGGGCCCCTTCTCGTGGAATCCCCTATCCAGCGCCTTCCGACGGCTCGCATCTTCGGGATACCGACAATGGAAGAAACCCGTAGAACACCGCCAACGCGTGGGCAAATCCGTGCAGAAGAACCGGGACAACCGGGCCGCTGGCACGATCCGCGAAGGCGTGCCCGACGCGAGCCCGATGCTCGACATCTACCGGGAAAACCTGGGCCGGCTGATCTCCATCGCGCGCAAGAAAGCCAAACGCGTCTTGGTCGTTCACACGCCTTGGGTGGACCGCGAAATGAGTGCGGACGAAGAGAAGTACCTTTGGAACTTCGGCATCGGCAAGGCCGCTGAGGGCCAGGTGCAAGAGTACTTCTCCTACGCAGCGGCCCGTGAATTCCTTGCGGGCATGGACCGTGTCACCCACGAGGTGGCGGCTGAACTGGGCACGGCCCAGGTCGAGCTACGATCCCACTTGGATATGGACTTCGCGACCTTCTACGACGAACTCCATTTGACGCCCAAGGGCTGCCGCGAAGTCGGCAAGCTCGTGGCCGACTCGATCGTTTCGGATCACGCTTCGCGTTCGTCCGGCGCCTGATCCGCGTCGGCGAAGGCCGCGGAATGGCGCTGGGCCCAAACGTGCCCGATCAATCCCAGCACCACGATGTGCAAGGCGTAGAGCAGGTGAATGGCAAGGCCACTCTGCATGGCCACTTCGCGGGCCGCGCCCATGGCCGTGAAACCCACCACCCAACCGGCATCCTGGGATCCAAACCCGGCGAAGGCACTGATGGGCAACAACCCGAACAGCACGGCCAACCCGGCTCCAAACACGGACTGGGCGAAACCAAGATCCTGCAGGCCAAAACCTTGGGCCAGAATCCCATAGAAGAGGAAGACGCCGAGCCAGATCGGCGGGCTCCAAAGGGCCGCGCGCAAAAGGGCTGAACTCGAAACCTCACCCAGGGCCACACCCAAGCGCTGCAACACCTTCGACAGCAAAGAACCCAATTTGCCGCCCCTGCGAGCGACAGGGTCGATCCACTTTTGCAGGCGAACCACAAGCCAGGAACCCTTCCAAAGGCCAACGGCCATCAACATGGCCAAGGGCAAAAGACCCAGACCCAAAATCAGGATGCGTCCAGGTTCAGAACAGAGTTCGAGCCCGCCTACAACCAAACAAGCCACGGCAAGAAAAGCGGTCACGCACACCAGGTCGAGCAAGCGCGCCACAAAAAGCACGGCCAAACCGCGCGCCGCAGGCACCTGCAATCCACGCCGCAAGTACAAGACAAGGGACGCCTCACCGACCTTAGCGGGCAAGACATAGGCCATCAGGGAGTGCGCCAAGGTGATCGGCAGCAACAAACCCATGGTCGGCGCGCGATGCTCCTTTTCCCACGCCGCATTGCGCAACAGGGAACGAAAACGGGCCGCTCTCAAAGGGTATATGCACAACTGAACGCCCAACGCTGCCCCATAAATCCCCCCTGGCACCTGCTTGAGAGCCGAAAGCACTTCGCGCACGCTGACTCCACTCCAATACAGCAAGGCCCACACCAACAGGAGTGTGATAGCCAATGAGGAGAGAACGGAGCGCAGGTTTTTCACGTCTAGAAGTCTATCGGGCTGGATACAAAACGGCGCGCCCCCCTTCCGAAAGTAGAAGGTAGGCGCGCCGAAGTGATGTCGTGGCGGGGAAAAGACGGAATGCCTGAACACTCGCCTCTGCCAACATCGGTTCACCTATTTGATTCCTTGACCCTTATTTTCGTGTAACACCATGTCAACGTCCCATGAAAATGGAATTGACGATGCAAAGGACACGCAAACAAGTCGAGTCGCTTCCGTCTCGCAAGCTATTCGATCAAGACGTAATCGCCGCCGGAATCAACCGCCAGCCAATTCAAAACCTGTAAGGAACTACCCAAGGCAATGGTGTGAATGCGCACATTGCGGGTGGCGTTCATGCTTTGAACCGCCTCACGAATCCCGCCCGGATCGATGATCTCCCCCACAGAGGGCTCCCCATCGGAAAGCACCATGATCGTATCCACGTCCGGATCTTCGAAGGCTTTCAYCAGGGAGCCGTATAGATTGGTACCGCCACCCGCGGAGAGGAATCCTACCCAAGCCTTGGCCGCTTCTCGATCGGGCACTTCCGCATCAGCAAGGGGCTCTCGTAGCCAAGTGTGCACACCCCCAGCGAAGGCAATAATGTTAAAACGAGTTCCCTTGCGCAGCCCCTGAATTGCGGAGATGAGCTCCTCTTTGGCACGCGACATGCGGACCGGCCCTTTTTCATCCACATAGGTTCCTTTCAGGGTCTCATCCATGGATCCGGAGACATCGACGATGAATATGACCCGCGCGGAGCGGACTTCCATGCCGAAAAAACGGGATGTGCGAGTGCGTTGCTTTTGGGCTTTAAGGGAGCGCTTGCGCTTGGCCTCAAGCAATTCGGAAGGGGTTATGAGGCCCAAGTCCTTGCCTTCCTTGTCGTACCARGCCTGCCAAAYSCGAGCCTTCACGCCATAACCCTTGCCGGTCATGCGRAACAGGGTTTCGCCAAACTCAAAGAGCAAACGACCACTCTCTTCGGACATGCGCTGAATGATSGGTTCAAGGACTTCCYGGYTATCCATCCTTTCAAGGGACTCCAGCGCCGCTTGGCGCATGGACCAGGCGGGACTCTTCAACCAACCCACGATTTGCGGCAAGTGCTCCGCGCGSCCCAWGCGCATGATTTCCATGCTCGCTGCCGCTTGAATGGACGGCTTGCCRTCCTGACTCCATGCGACCAARCGCTCCACCCAGGCTTCRTCGTRCTTRTTCRATTCGCCSAGCCCYTCAACGAAAGCCTGCATCGCTGCCGGATCTTTCTCGCTGGAGAGGCCGCGCTGYAGCACCTTGATTGTTTCCGTGGCACCYGCGCGGGCCAAAAARCGCACCGTCGCAATGCGCTCCAAATTCGACTTGGAYTTAAGACCTTTCTTGGCCTTKTTGATCACYTTSYYSWYGMWRRSYWCMGSYNTGGCSYSMRGCAKRRAGATGCGCTCGCTGCCCCTGGCTTTCGCCAAACGCCCCATGAGTTCCTCGGTCACCTCTTCCGGATCCATCTCGCGAAGCAAACGCGCCATAGTCCAATTGAGCACCAATGGAGTGGTGGCCTTACTCTTGGCGATTCTGACAAAGATGGGCATCATTTCAGCGCCCTTGCGCTTGGCAAGAATCTCGGCTGCGGCCGCCCGAACCTCCCCCGGGTATTGGCCACTGGAAAGAACGTCCTGGGCCCGCTTGAGAATCTTCGGCGCATCCTTATCCGCCAAAATCCCAAGTACGATCGCGAACAATCGCGGGCTTCGCTCCTTCTCCAGATACCTTTGAAGGTCTTCTACTGCGGCGCTGGGACCAAAAGCCTTCAAGGCCAACTCGCGCAAAGTTGTGCTCTTACTCAAAGCGCGTTTGACCTTCTCTTTGGGCGGCTCGTCCTCGGCTTCCTGCTCGCGCTTCTTGCGATCCCGACTCTTCTTGCCCTTCGACCGTTTTTTAGACTTGCGCTCCTTCTGGGTGGTTTTGGCCATCCCCGGAAGCACGTAAATGGCCTTTAGGAATTCCAAATCCACCCCGTTGTCCATCTCAATGTACAACGCCAAAGCCCGCTCGCGACCGGCGGCGGGCATTGTGGACTCGACCAGAATGCGTAGGTAATAGGGTCCCGATACCTCGCACTCGCGCAATGCTGCCAGGCCCGCATCGCGCACCTCGGGATCGTCGGTTTTCCCCGCCGCGTTGGCGATGAACTCTGCCGCGACCGCAGCATGCCCCGACAACCCATCAAAGGTTGAGATTGCGGAGAGCACCTGGATGCGGGTGTAGATCGTGGSGAGTGACGGGTAGAAAGCCATCAAACCATCGAGGGCTTCCCGGGTCCCCACTTCGGAAACCTCCACCAAAACCTCGGCGGGTACATCATCCCGCAGACGCTTCATTTGAGCTAGCGGTGCTTCCAAGTCCTGGGGGAACGCCAGGGACATACTGAGCCCAAGGGCCATAATCAGTGACTTCATAGGGATCTAGGCAGGTCTAGCCTGCTTGCAGTTTCGGCTTACAGCCGGGCTTTTTTATCGATCAGGTCCGCGATCATGCCCAAGGACAAGACTTGAACCAGGGCCACGAACAGCAACACGGTCTTGTCGCTCAGGTTCGGCGCCGAATCCATCATGAACATGTCGAAGTAGGTCGAACCCATCAGAAGCAGCAACAGGAAGCCTGCGATGGGGTAGAAAACCTTCAACGGGTTGAAGTAGAGCACCGTGCGGATGATCAGCGCTATGAAACCCAAGGTGTCCCGAATCGGGCGAATCTTAGAACGCCCGGAGCGCGCCGCGTAGTCGATGCTGACGTAGTCCACGCGATGTCCGTTCGTCAGGGACGCCAGGGTGATCGTGGTTGTGAAGCTGAAGCCGTTGGGCAGGATCGGAAGGTAGCTCATGACCAATTCCTTGCGCATGGCGCGCAGCCCTGAGTTCAGGTCGGGAATGCGTGTGCCGGCCAAGTAGGATGCAAGCTGTCGCAGGGCCGCTTTCGCGGGGCGGCGAATCAACGGGATGTTGACATCCGATCCTGTGCGAGCGCCCACCGCCATGTCAGCGCCGTCGCGCACGTGCTGAACCAACTCCTGGATGCGATCCTCAGGATAGGTTCCATCGGCATCGGTGATCACGACCACATCGTGCTCGGCGGCCTTGAAACCTGTGCGAAGGGAAGCCCCATACCCACGATTCATGCCGTGGTTGATCACGTGCAACACGGGGAACTCGTTCTGCAAGCGTTCGAGAATCTCGCCCGTACGGTCTCCCGATCCGTCATTCACGACCAGCAGCTCAAAGGGCTCATCCCATGTGAGTGCGCAGAGCCTACGGACCACGCCCTCGATTCCGCCCTCTTCATCGAAGGCGGGCACGACCAGGGTGATGCCAGGTAAGACTGTGTTTCCAGATCGGCGATCGGCTGTGGGCTGGTTGGAGGGGGTCATCGCGAGGAGTCTACTACATGCCCCAAGGCTTGCGCTGACGGGTTGTCGATGAATATGCCGCCTATGGCTGTAAATGAGCCACGGCCTTGCGCGCCAGCCCGGTCAACCCTGCCCCTTCCAGCTCGGACCACGCAAACCATCGGTGGCCTGCCGGTGTCCGGGCGCCGCGCCCGCCGCTACCTTCGAAAACGGTCATGGTGATGCGGTGATGGGTGATCGCATGCTTGGTTGCGAACAGGGGATCCTGGTCGGGTGCGGCGAGCCCCTTGGCCCACTCCCCCGGCCAGATGGATCTAGCTCCTGGGGTCGCTTCCTGCTTGCTTGGGAGCTCCCACAGCCCCGCCATGGGCCCGCCAGACGGGCGCTCGAATAGGAGTATCTTCCCGGCATCCACCGACCAAAGCCCTGTCACCATGAGTGAGACGGCCTTTCGGCGGGGTTTGGGGCTCGGCCACGCCGCGGCTTCACCACGCTTGCGCGCCACGCACATTCGGGCCCAAGGGCAGTCCCCACAATTCGGTTCCCCAGGGGTGCAAACCAAGGCTCCCAACTCCATCAGCGCCTGGTTCCAATCCCCTGCTTCGTCCTCTACCAAGAAGCGTCTGGCCAGCTCCCAGGTGTGCTTGCGCAGGGCCGGAGAGCCCGCCGCAGCTCGCAGCCCAAACACGCGGGTCAGGACCCGTTCCACATTGCCATCCACCAACGCCTCGGGCAGCCCATGGGCGATGGACAGAACCGCCCCGGCCGTGTACTCCCCCACTCCGGGAAGGGCCAACGCCTCGGAACGCTCGCGCGGAAACTCTCCGGCGTGATCGTCGACGATGCTGCGAGCCGCACTGTGCAAGGACCGCGCGCGGCTGTAGTAGCCCAAACCGCTCCAACACGCCAACACCTGCTGTTCGTTGGCTTCCGCAAGAGCTTCCACCGTGGGGAAAGCAGCCATGAATGCCACCCAATAATCGATGACTGTGGACACCCGGGTTTGCTGGAGCATGGCCTCGCTGATCCAAATCCCGTAGCTGTCCCGGCTCCGCCTCCAGGGCAGGTCGCGTTTGGCCGTTTGAAACCACTCCAGGAGGGCAGCCTGCAGCCGAGCTCTGCGGTCGGCCCGCGGCCAAGCGGGAAAG
>JAESRM010000130.1 GCA_016764635.1 Planctomycetota bacterium | reverse complement strand
CTTTCCTACGGTCCGGCTAAGCCGGACCGTAGGAAAGGAGAAAGCGGGTACCTTTGCTACGGCTCCGTATCCCCGATATCCTCCATGGCACACCCGGCAATGTCGCTCTGGACGTTACAATACTGCCCATGTGCGGCCGTTACGTCTTAGCTGAGAACCTAGCTCACCTCGTAAAGCACGAGTTGGAAGAGCCCCCGGGCGAATGGGATGCGCGTTACAACGTGGCGCCCACGCAGAGCATGCCCATTCTGCGGCGCAGTGAGGACACGGATACATGGCGCGTGGATCACTTCCAATGGGGCCTGGTCCCTTTCTGGAGCAAGGACCTGAAGATCCGCCAAAACCTTTTCAACGCGCGCAGCGAAACCGCAGCTGAAAAGCCTTCATTCCGCGCAGCGTTCAAAAGTCGCCGCTGTCTGATCCCCGCCACGGGTTTCTACGAATGGGCCGGTCCCAAGGCTGATCGCACGACCTACTACATCCAACGCGCGGATGAAGAACCGCTCATCTTCGCCGGCCTCTGGGAATCCTGGGATGGGGACGGCCGCGCCAACCCCCTGCGCACTTTCACCATCCTGACCACCTCCGCCAACCAGGAGATGTCCGAGTTCCACCACCGCATGCCCGTGGTGCTCGACCCCGCCGGCCAAGAGCTCTGGATGCAGCCCAATGGGCAAGACATGCCCGCCCTGGAAAACCTGATGCAACCGCTACCTGACGGCTCCCTGAAAGTCCGGCGCGTAGGATCCTGGGTCAATAAAGCCACGAACGAAGGCCCCGAGTGCCTAGGCCCTGCCGACGGGCGCTTGTTTTAGCGCAGTTCTGTAGACTCGTCGCGTGGCTTGGCTATCTGAGTTGCGCGTTGGGTTACGTACTCTCGAAATTTACACACCATGAAGCACAAGCTAAGTTTGATCCTTGGACTCTTTGTATTTACTGCATTCGTGGGGCGTGTATGCGCGCAGTCGCAAAATCAGGGGGATCCAGAAACGGTCCAGTTGCGCGTGCGTGTGAAGCACAAGGACTGCGATATCAATTGTCGCGGCCAAGGCGGCTTGCAGTTGAGCGTATTGGGGCAGGCGGCTTTCGGCTGGCCGGCGGAATTCGATGCGGTTCGGCTGCCGTGGGAAGAGTCCGATGGTAAGTGGCGCCGTTATAGCGTGCCGGCCGGGAGCCAAGTCGCCGTCAGCGTATTCGCACCGCCCCATCCCTTGTTTGAAAAGGTCGTAGACATGGGCACGTTGGAAACCCGCGACCTGTTGGTCGAGCTGGAGTCCGCCGGACCGATGGTGAAGGTGGACGTTCAAGTGGTATTGCCTTCGAACGACTCCGAGTACGTTCCGAGTTTTCAAACCTGGGTCATTGCCAAAGAGACGGGGCATAAAATTCAACACCCTTCATTCTTGGAGCCAGAGAGAGGGCTTCACCTTCCCCGCGGAGAGTATGAAATCGAAGCTAGAGGATCATTCCCCGGCATGTGCGGGAACGGGAGGCCTATTCCAGAGGGTTTCGTTCCCTTCCGTATGGATTTGGACCTGGCGGATGGAACGATCTCTACATTGCGCCCCCAGTTCGGCTCTCGTTTGCTCTTGCACGTGCAGCATCCCGACCTAAAGGCGGGAAATCCGAACACGGAGCCCCTCGATTCTCCGTCGGATGATTTGCGGGTGCTCGTTCTGCGGCAGACCTACAAGGGCAAAATCAAGGACCTCATGCGAGCTCGGTTGGTGTCGTTAAAGGACGGGCGCATCTACGAGTTGACCTGGGGTTGGCAGGGACTCAGTTATGTCTTTCCCTGGGAAGTCTTTCCGCCCAATAAGGACGTTTATCAGATCGTGCCCGTGCCCTATGGCAAGTACGAATTGGTTGTCCGAGGCCCACGTATCGCCGAGTATCGGCAGGAGGTCAAGTTGGGTCCTGAGCTGACGACGACCGTGCGCATTCACCCTAAGTGGGCCTCGACAAAGGATTGAACCCAAGCCACATTTGATATTCAACTTCTCCCACGCTTGCGTACCCAATGACGTTCACTGAATTTTCCAAACTCGGATGCTTGGCCTTGRTGGTTTTTGCGAGCTGCGCGACGTTGCCGCCGGTCACGGTGACTCCGGAGCTAGAGCCAGCTTTGTTGCGCATTCGCGTGGGGCACAAGGGGTGTGAGGATGATTGCCATCGCCGGGTTCGTTTGGACTTGAGCATTCAAGGGGAAGACCGATTCGGCTATCCAAGGGCCACGCTATTGGGCAAGTTGGTATCCGACGACGGAGCTCCCGAGTGGAAACTCTACGAGGTCCCCGTAGGGAGTCGCGTGGCCCTCAGTGTGTTTGCCCCACCGCATGCGCTTGTGGAAGAGTGGATCGATGTTGAGTCTTCGGCAACTCAGAGTGTGACCATCCTGTTGGGACCGAAAGAGAAAATGGAATACACGAAAGTTAAGGTGCAGTGGCCGGAGGAGGGAAACTCCTTGAGTCGCAACCAGACCATTCATCTGATAGCCAAAGCGACCGGCCACTTGCTCGGGTACTACCCCATGTATTCACTTGGGCGGGGCCTGACGATTCCAAGTGGTTCATACGAGGTTGAAGTCCACGGATACCTGTCAGGAGGGTGCGGCAATGGAGTTCCACGCCCAGAGAAGTTTGCGCCATTTCGCGCGGACTTGAATTTGGGCAGTGGGGCTGAGAATGTCCTGAAACCTCAGCTTGGATCCATCTTGCAGCTTCGAGCGAATTCACCCGGTGGTGACGCAAACTTTCCAGAGATAGGTTTCATGGAATCCCCCGATGCAGAGGGGCGGATCGTTTTCGGTCAGGAGTACGTAGACCGTGGCGACGACCTCATGTCTGCGCGCTTGGTATCCCTTGAAGATCAAAAGGTCTACAACCTGACGTGGGGATGGCGTGAGTTGCACTGGAAAATGCCTTGGGAGCGTTTTCCACCCGGGAAGAGTGTTTGTCAAATTGTGCCGGTACCTTGTGGCTCCTACGAGCTCATCGTTTGGGGACCTAACATCGCGGAGTATCACGAGGAAATCACCTTGGGTTCGAAACGCGTCACGAGTTTAGAAATTTCGCCGCTGCCGGCCTCGGCAAACCCTTAGCAGGAATTGGGGTAGACAATAGGGAACGCCCCAATCCATCGAGAGTGCATAAACTCGATGCAAAGGGGCGCACTTACTCACTCAACGATCTCTCGATAATTGCCTCAGGGGCTGGCAGGTTGAACTCCTACTGGAAGGTGACGCGCACTCCATTTGTGAAGTTGCTAGTGCCTCCGTTCTCGCGGTGCCACAGTTGGAAGAACCAGGTCTCGCCCGGCACGACCACTTGACCAAACAGCGGGTGTAGCGGCATGTCGTTCAAGTCGAGCGTTCCGGAAAGGGTTCCCGCATTGATGACTCCCGTGGTGTGGTGGAAGCGCGCAAGGCCSGGTCCGCCGAGGCAGAGGTTGCCYTGRCTTCCRCCGGGGAARGCGATGAAGCCTTGGGCGTGGGCGCCWAGGAAGTAGCCCATTTGRCCGTCCGGTAGATCATTGGCYACCAGGGTGAAGTTGTTGTCGCTGRTGAGCAGGCTRCCSGTGGCGTRSAKSAMGCCGGGGRMGCCGGTGCTGTTGGGAACGGTCGTGCAGAAGTTCGCGCCCAGTTGCACGAAGAGTTCCACGTCGCAGGCGTGCGACTGGCCCAGTTGATCAGTGGCGATGAGCGTGATGACGTGCAGGCCGAGATCCGCCATGGTCGGGGTCCAGGTGAACTGGGTCGTGGCCGGCTGCGCTTGCACCGTGGGCAAGGCGGGGCTGAAGACGCCTCCCGTCAATGCGGCTGCGGATCCGGTGGCGTCGATGGAGACGGTTTGGTTGGCGAGGCCATTGGTGGCCAAGGCGACCGCGTCAAAGCTGAAGGGCGCGCCCGCTTCGATGAAAATGCGCTCGTCGCAAGGCGTGGGCGGGTCGAAGCTAGGCCTAGGGTTGCCGCACACCAAACTGCTCGCCCGCACGAAAACCACCGAATCAAGTTCGTGATCCAAGGCGTCCGCGATGGCGATTTTTAGGTGATTGGTGCCGGGCTGCAGGGCGCCAACCGCCGAAAAGACCAGGGTCAGTCCGTTCATTTCCGTTTCCACATTGGTGCACGGAAAACCGTTGGCGATGGTCTCGCAATCGTTGTCGATGAACTGCCCGCAGTTGACTCCATTGGGTCCACCCGTGCCGCAGTTGACCGTGTCGATGGTCACAGGGTCAGTGGTTCCGGGTACCAAAGCGATGTTCTGGCCATTGAGGAACAGGGCGAAGCTGTCATTGAAGTCGAACACGAATTCGTTGTATTCCTCCGAGGCGAACACGAACTGGAAGGAGACTGTCGTGGACGTATTGCACACGAAATCGAACTCTAAGGTTGCAGCATCGAAGGTCTGGTCGCCGGTGAGTTGCGTCAGATCGGAGTCACCGGGACGTGCAAAGTTGGTTGTGGTGTTCGATAGAGTGTTGACGGGGCCGGTCACGCTGGCCACGTTACCGCTGCTGAGCACGATGCCTTCTTCGAAGCCGATGATGCCGGTGCCGCCGGTGAACAGCCCGCCCTGGAGGTTGTCTCCAGAGAAGACCACGTTGCTGATCGTGACCGTATCGCCAAGCAACTCCTCAGCGAGTTCCTGGCTTGTGATGGTGCCCAAATCCGTGGTTGAGAGTCCCGTTCCGGCCCTAAGGGAGACTTGGGGAACCCAGTTGCTTCCTCCAGGGGGAAGGTTAGGGCGCCCTTGGGGTTGAACGGCGGCGAAAGTGAGTGACGCGGTCGCAATGGCGATCGCTAAAGGGAAACAGAGGGTGCGCTGCATGGGGAAGTAGATCTTGGAGGGTCTCGAAAGCGTTGGGAAACGAGCTTGGGCGTGGCTAGCGAATGACTTCAAACGCTGGCGCTCTAAAGGGACAAGCGCGCACCCGATTCGATTTGCTTTAACAATCTCCAGAAAACCGCCAATGCGCCCATGGGTCTCATAATGGGCGCGAAGAGTACAGAGCTCGGCTCACTTCAATCGCCAAATCAGAAGCAGCGATGTTGCATGCTGCAACATCGCTGCTTCCGGATTGGCGATTGAAGTGAGCTGGGCTCAGTACTCTTCGGTAAACGGTTTCGCACGCGGGTGTGGGTCGTCGAACCCAACCCTTACGGTCCAAATCTTGCGACCCTTGAAGTAAGCGAGCAGTTTGGCGCGGGCTTCAGGACTGGAGTCCCGGGCCCAGATGACCTTGGCCGAGTCGATGTCCGCCCGGTTGTAAATCCAGCCGTCCCCGTCGTCGTGGTTGGGCCCGTAGGAAACCAGAACCAGGTGTTCGCCGGGAAGGGCCTGCAGCTCCAGGTTGGCGAGCACACGGTTTTCCGCGTGGGTTGTGATGGCGTTGAGGGTCGACAGGTAGATGCCAAAGCCTGAACCGAGCAGACCGGTGATCATAACGGCGCGCACGATGGCGCGGCCGGTGGCTCTCCCCTTCCATTGCCAGCCAGCCAGGTAGCGCAGGCTTTGCACGATCAAAGCCACGACCAATCCTGCCACGGGGGCCGAGTAATGCGGTGGCGCGCCGAACTTAGTCAAGGTGGAGACCAGGATGATGCCCACAGGCAAAGCGATCCAGCGCATGTGCCGGCTTCGCATGAGCTGGAAGGCTCCCAGCAAGAGGGGCAGGGTGAAGACCGGCCCGATGAAGAAAATCCAAAACCGCGCCAGCTTGCGTACGCTCGAAACCACCAGGCCCTTGAGGTCCCCGTGCCGCGAATGCATGCGCATCTCGAGGCCGCCATGGAAGGAGCGCAGGTCTTCGAAGTGCCAATCGCGATCCGCCGGCGGGTCTTGCCACAGGAAGACGGGNAAAACGCAGTACTGCTCGTAGTGGGTGTTCCAGGGCATCTCCAGCGCATCGCCGGTGACGCGATGATTGTAGTAGCCCATGAATGCGAAGCCCGGGGTGAGCACCAGCAGCGCGGGCAGCACGACCTTGCGCATGGCCAGCATGCGGTCGGGCCCTTTTTGGCGAATCAGCCAGAACAGCACCCAGAGGCATGGGATGAAAGCGGCGAGTAAGCCTTCCATGGGGCGCGTATTGGCCAGGATCAAGAGGCCCGCGGCCAGGGCGATCGCGCTCGAGACTTTGGCCTCTTTCATGATGCGCGCCACGCCACCAAAGACCAAGGCTCCACCTGCGGCCGCCAAGGCACCACCCCAATAGGGTTGGCTCCAATACCCAAAGGTGCCGGTCAGAAACGGCTGTCCGATGACAACGTATTGGCAAGTGACGACCCAGCCGCCCACCCAAGCCCAGCGCGTCGGCATCCACGCGCGCAACATCCAAACGATGCTCGCAACCATCAGTGCCACGCCGATCCAAACCCCAAGGATCGGGTGTCCCATGATTTGACCAAGAGCTAGCAGGATCGCTTGCCCCGGCGGGTACTTGGATTGGTACGAAGGCTCGTGGAATTGGTGAATCGTTTCGAACTGCTGCCACAGCTCGTGGGTTTCGTTCGTCAAGCGCCCTTCCGCAAACGTATCAGCCGATAGCAGATAGCCCCACTCGTCTTCGATAATGGGCGAGGGCGCTGCGGTCAAAAGCGTCGGCAAGCTGGCGATCAGCACGGCGATCAAGGCGGGCAGCCAGATCACCAAACCAGGTATGTGCAGGATGCGTCGAACGAAGCGTGCGAACATGGGGGCAGTGAGCGGTGGGGAAGGCGCAAGTGAAGGCAGGACTCGCGCGGGCAGGGCGCCCAGTGTACGGCCCGAATCCCATCCCGCAGGTGGCCGCCCCGTTTATTCCGCCCTTATGACAACCGAGCTGGGCTGGACTCCCAAATGGAGTCCAGCCCAGCTCTACTCATAATGAAAACGGGCGGCCCCGGAGGAGCCGCCCATGGCAGGTTGATCAGCTTGTGAGCTTCTTTATGGTGTACAAGACGAGCCCGATGAGCATCCCGGGTAGCAGGTACTTGTTGGAGCCATCGGAAGGCTCGTCTTCGTCTTTGGGCGTCTTAGATGTTTCGGGTGACTCGGAGTGTTCCAAGGGCAGCGGTACGCCATCGGCTGAAACCTGTCGGCTCTGCCGGGGAGGCTCGGTGAAGTGTTTGCCGTCGTCGTACATGGCCAACCTACGCGCGTGCGCATCCTTGGCTTCCACGAGTTGCACCGCAYTCGGTCCGCTGCGCAGGGCGGGCGTGTTCGCCAGGAAGTCGTTGGCCCCTTGGGCGATGCCTCGGATCTTCAAGGCCTCTCCCGGGTGCAATTGCTCGCGATCCGTCTTGCGCACCTCAGAGAGATCAGCTCTGGATATGCCATCCTGTGCGGTCGCACTCGCGGCTAGGCAAAGTGCCATTCCGCACAAGGTCAGCCCGAAGCCTCGGGGCCGGTTCAAGACTGTACCTCTTCGTCCTGCTCGATGGGATCTTCCATGTTGCGCAGGGGATCCTCGTCCAGGCGACGCCATTGGATCACTTCCAAGGGGGCCGTCGTGGTGGGAAGCATGGTGCCCGCAGCGCCGGTGGAACCACCGAGCAAGCGAACGTCATAGTTCATYTCGATCCTGGGCGTGCCGTAGACGATGTTCTCGTTRCGGGCGACCATRGAGCCGTTGATGCGTGCGGGCGATCCGCCGACCACGAAGTAGCAGAAGCTGTGGTTCGTGTAGAAGGTGGCGTCCAGGTTGTTGGCGTACAAGCTRCCGATGGAAGAGTACGAAGCGATRCCAGCGGCRGGCATRTTGCCTTCCCACTTGGCGACCGTCATGGARTCCKSCATGTCCAGRTCGCTCAAGCCCGAYTGGGCGTCGAATTTGCCGTCMCCATCGATGTCCTCGCCGGAGCCGGGGATGATGTCACCCACGCTGWAKCCGTCGGGGATGATTCCGAGGGYGTCRTCTCCWKCGGAGTAGTACTCCACSGTGAAGATGCCGTCGCCTTCRAGCACGTCRTCGTCCGCRGTRCCCACGATGCCATCACGGCCGGCGTAGGTGTTCGGGATGCCGTCTTCGCCAGCGTCTTCCACGGAACTGTTCATGGTGGAAGCCATCCAGCCGCCCACGTAGTGGCGCCAGGTGCTGTTGGTGTAGTCGCCTACAACCACGTTCTCAGCCGAGAAGAGTCCAAGGAAGTCCTTGTCCCAGTTGTCCGAAAGCCAGGCCTCGGTGGCGGCTTGCGTATTGTCCGTGGGGCGGGTCGTGCCGGGTCCGTCCAARTAGTTCAGRCTGTCGGGCACGTAGATGTTGCCGCTGTTGTAGATGGCACCCTGGCCCGTAACSGTGCCACTGATGATGACATCACCGCGGATCACGACGGGTCCGTTGAGAACGATCGGGTTGGCGGGCGTACCCACCAGGTAGAGGTTGCTCTTTTCACCCGAGTCGTCGCCGAGCACACCGTCCACAACCACAACACCGCCAATGGTGATGCTACCGCCTGCCTCGTGGGCCGCATCCTCGTAGAGACTCAAGTCGCTGAGGTTCGGCATGGGCACTTGTTCTTGAAAGTCGTGCTGGTTTTCAGTGTTGCCACCGACGCCGAGTACGTTTTGAACGTTGACAATATCCCAACCGGAGAAGATGCCGCCATCCTCGCCGTCTTCGAGACCGTCGCCATTGTCATCCTGGTAGCCGGACAAGGAAGCGGTCGTGCCGTTGAATTCAGCGGACTCGTACTTCGGTTGACCGGTCATGGTCGGGTGATAACCACCCGAGTCGAACTGGCCGTTACTGCGCGCATTGCCGTTGCAGTAGATCGAGTGGCCATACAGCCAACCCCAGTTGTTKATGAAGTAGGCRTAGTTGAAGACTTCGCTGCTCTCCAGTTCGTAACGCACGGTTACGGAGAGGGAGGAGGACGCTTCCACGGTTTCACCCRTGGCCAAWTCGGTGGGKGCGTTGCCCAARTARCCGGTCGAGAAGATACGAACGGTGACGCTCGTATTCGTTTCTTCCAGCAGTTCCATGGAGACGGAATARAARCCCATGGTYGCGCCGCTGTCGATCAGGGGTTCGCCCCGAAAGAGGTTWAGGGGCTCGCCATCTTCRAAGAGATCRGCGACGCCTTCGATCGGATTCAGGATYGTGTTCTTGCGAATCGTMTCCTGGAGCATGGACTTGCCCATCTCGACACCCGCTTGCGCGATCGAGTCGGACTGCAAGTCYTGCAARCTTTGGCGMGACTSCTTGACCTCCATGGTMGAGAGGGCMGTGGTYGCATAAATCATGCTYGAGATTCCCACGAACACGATCAATGTCGAGRCGAGGGCGCTTCCTTTYTTGGAAGCTYTGGGGTYTTTGAGKCCCCAGTCGTTAATTGGTGTGGCTTTCATTGGATACTTAGTTGCGAGTTTGTATCTGGAATGTCTCCGTACGAGCGGCATGCCCGTCCCCAGCTTTGGTTGTGATGGAWACTTCCCAAACGTCCCCGGTCTCAGTGACCGAAAAGCCTGGGCCTTCTGCCTGACCGTTTGCCAGCACGTTGCTGACGATCTCGATCTCACGCTGGAGATCTCCTCCTCCATCGATGATTTGGCGGACCAGGCACGAAACGCCCTGGTTGTTCTCTCGGACCACGTAGCAGATCTTCCATCCGACGCGGTTCCATTCTGCTGACGTGCTTCCTAGTTTGCGGTCGTAGGCTCCCCAGCCCGTACCGATGCCCGAGTCCACGGGTACCTGAAACACCAGTTGGTGATTGCCATCGTCGGTCGGAACCACATCGATGGAACTGCCTTGGCAGGTCTTGAACTCGTCGCGTAGCAGGCTGACGCTGTCACGCATGTCCCGATTGTAACCGGTTTGACTGGAGACCGATTCATGGGTGGATTCAGCGATGTGAATGCCCTGGGTCAGGCCCATGCCGATGACGCCGAAGATGGAAACGGACAGGATGACTTCGATCAGGGTGAAGCCAGCAGCGCTTTGCTTTCGTATGTAAGGTTTCATACGTCGCTCCTCACTGTGACGAGGCGGCCGAGCTGCACGTTGCTGCGCAGGTCTACCAAGGTGACGCTGATTTGGATGAGGCCAATGCCAGACTGAAATGATGTGATGTCCGCCCGGTACTCACTGCCGTCCTCGACCCCGTCGTTGAAGACGGAGTTGCCGTTGATAGCCAACAGGTTTTGATAGGGCTGGGCTGCTAAGTTTTCTTGAACGGACTCGAGGAAAATGGTTCCGCTTGTGATGGATTTGGCTGTGCCGACGGCCTTCATGTTTCCAAAGAAGGTTGCAGCTGTAGCCATGAGCAAGACAGACGCGATGCCGGCGGCAATCATGACTTCCACCAGGCTCATGCCGGCGGTCGGTGAACTCTTGCTTGCTCGCCGATGGGTTGTGTTTGTAATTCGCATATCGTTAGTGGCCACGGGGGAGGGTCGATGGCCCCCGGAGCACCCCCCTTCTTTCGGGAGCAACCTCCTAGCAGGGTGAACGCTTTATGCGAATTCCTAGCAGGGAGGACTAGACTGAGCTTTTGAGACGTGAATGTGGCTGAAGCCGGGACAAGTCGGAAGATTATTCCGGCTTTGCGGCGCGGATGCTTGGCCCAAAAAACAAGCCGCACCGGCCATGAAATGACCGGTGCGGCTGCGTG
>JAESRM010000250.1 GCA_016764635.1 Planctomycetota bacterium | reverse complement strand
TTCCCAAACGATCCGCGCCAATGCGGTGACGATCAACGGCCGGCTTTGGTTGCGGGATGATTTCCTGAGCCAAGTCCCCGGGGTGGAGAGCATTGTGGAACTCGAGAACGATCGCATTCGTGTGCGAACCATGGGCACGCGGGAGCGGGCCCAGGACGTATTGGATGCCTGCACAGCACTGTTGCCGGTTTTGGCTAAGGACACAGGCGGCCGTCCAACCGGCCTCCTGAACCTGTTCCTGTTCGAGAAGAAAGGTGCTTACTCCGAGTATTTGGTAGCCAGCGGGATGACCGACTTCGAGGGCGCCCAGGGCTTTGCATTGAGTTCCACGCGCACCGCTTGCCTGAATACTTTCGAAATGTCGGACGAGGATGTGCGCGCCTTGGCCTTGCACGAAATCACGCACTTGTTCGTTTACGGAACCACGCGCACGCGCATGCCGGATTGGTATAGCGAGGGTTTGGCCGAGACCTATGGGGGGCAGGGATGCCACGTCATCGAAAAGGGGAAGTTCAATTTCCATCAGGTCATGGCGCCGCATCGCTTGGCCCTTTTGCGACAGGGGCAGAGCATGCCGTTGAGGGAGTTATTGAATGGGGACGCGCTGGCTTTACGGGCCAAGGGCGKAAACGCGTTGGAGTTCTACGCGCAGTCCTGGGCGTTTTTGCGCTTCATGCGCACGGAGGCCAACGATGACGCGCGAGAAAAATTCGTATTGTGGGAAACCGTTTGCCGTGGCAAGGCGTTGGGGGCTGTGTTGGGCAAATCCACCGAGGATGCCGACGTGGGGCCAGCCCAGGCCCTCTTCAGCAAACTCTTCGATGCAGAGCTCGACTCACTTGAAGTGGCCTTCCTGGCGTACCTGAAAACCATTTGATGGGGGACGGGCCGCTAGCGGGCTCCTGTGCGTGACAAAACCAAGTTTCGTAACAGGCTCTCCGTCCCCGGGTAGTCTGCCTGCGGAAGCCGGCTCGCACGCTTCAAGCCACTTCACATATCAAACGCTCGAACAAGAATTTTCCATGCTGCAAACGACCCGAATCGTACTTCTACTCATCCTGTTCGCGATCGCATCGGGTTCACTGAATGCCCAGGATGGCGTGCGCGAGACCATTCCTACCGAGGTGCACCCTGACTCGATCGGGGAGGCGACCCTCCATTATGGATCTGGTTTTTTCACCAATGGAGAAGCGGTAGATGCGCGGGTTGTTTTTTCTCGTAGGGGCGAGGGGGCTCCGAAAGGCTTGGAGTGGGAGGTTGAAGTGGTGGATGCGGAAACCGGGGAACCTATCGAGAGGGCGACCGTCAATACGGAGATGACGCGCATGTGCGGTACCGGCTATGTGGCCCATCGTTTTTACAAGTCGGGCCGGGGTGGCTCGATTGTGATCACGGGTCCGCAGGGTTTGGCTCAGTTTCAAGGACGCATTGCGGAGAGAGACCGAGTCATTGTTAGCTCGGAACATGGTTTGTCGGGGGGGATGCTCAGGTCGTACGGGGTGGCGATTCTAAAGTTGCCGGTAAACCGCCCGGGTCAAGTGGGCCGTGTGACGGTGCCCCTGTTTAGAAAACCGATGGGTGGCCAGGTGGCTTGGGTGACGGACGGCGTGACAGGGAAAGCGATTTTGGGTGCGAAGGTCGGCGCGGTGTTGGTTCAAACAACCGAAGGACCGGAGAAGCCCGACGAACTGGGTGAGGTTGTAGCCCATTGGTTGGGCGATACGGATTCCCGCGGCCGGGTGAATTTTCAGTTCAACTTGGACCATTGCCAGTGGTTGCTCGCCGAAGCTCCCGGGTACGCGCCGCGTTGGTTCCTGGCCTACGACCAAAAGCGGGAGCAGAAGGACTACAAGTTATCCGATGGCGAGGGCGGGCGACCGCTTGCGGTCGAGCTGTTCCGGAATGCAAACCTTGCCGGCCAGATCATGATCGACACGACCATTCACCGCGGTGCTTTGAGTTTGACCGCGGAGTGGAATAGCAGGGACTTGAAAGATGCGCGCGGCAGTCGGTCCTACTATCCATGGGGTGAAATTAGACCCCAGACCTTCCATAAGACGATCGAGATCACAGCCAACGCACCCTTTCACCTTCAAGGCATTCCCAGCGGGATCCCGGTGCGCATCAGCCTCAATGGAGACAGCCTCATTCACCGCGGGTTGAAACCACTGCAGCTGGAACCGGGTGAGAACCGTGAGTGGAATTGGGGGGCGGGCAAGGGCCTCAAACTAGAGTGGGTCCTGGGCGACCAGAGCTCACCAGATTGCTTTGACCCCATTCCGGATGCGGGCGTGGAACTCGTTGCCGCTACGGATGAGGTCTTGGGTTGGTCCCAGGAGAACCCAAGGATCTACGGCAGGAATCGCGCTACTTTTCCATTCCACGCCAATGCGTTGCGGGCCCACGAGGTGCACGACCACACATTGACTTGGACGGGTTTAGAACCTGGGCGCTATAAGGTCTCCCTGCTCGGCGATGCTGAAACTTCGCGGGGTTACCGCAGCTTTGTTTTTGATTTGAACGCGGACCGTTCAATGACTTGGAAAAACGTGGAGCCGGTAACCTTCAAACTGCCCGCCTTTGCGACCCAGGGGGCTCCGAGTATTTCTGTGACGAATGCCGAGACGGGGAGCCATCTTTGGGGCGGTCCTGGAAAGGCTCACAGTTCTATGTCCACTGGGGAAATCCGCATGCTCTTGCCGGAAGGGGAGTACTTCGTTTGCTACTACTCAGATCGCTACGCTTCGGCCTTTTTGGCGGGCAAATTTAGCATCAAGCCCGGCGACGTGATATCGCTCCTGCCCCCGGCTCAGAACAAGAACAAGATTTGCCAGCTGCGCATGCCGCGCAGCACGCAGGACAAGAGCAAGCCCGAGCGAAAACTGATAGGCACGCTCTATCAGCATGGAAGAGCGGTCATGCCCATGTTTGGGCTTCCGATCCGGAATGTCTCTTACAAGGCCCGGGTACTTTTGCCCGTGGGCCACTACACATTGAAGAGACCTGATGGTTCCGAGCTCCCCATCAATGTGGGAGGCGACAAGGTTTTCTCCCAGGAGCTGCCTGCACTGGATCAGGATTGATGGGAGCCGGGAAGGGACCTGATACGACCGTGTTACTAACGATGGGGTCGGGAGGCGTAACTGGGTTCGTGGGGCAGGTTTTTTCAGCTGCAATGTGCAGCGCAGCTTAGTCCCTTTTTTTAATGCCCTCCCCCAACCCCCATGCAAATGAACCTCCATCGATCGATCCTCCTAACGGCCAGCTTGTGCCTTGCGGCATGCAATGGCATTCCTTTTCAGGGCTCAGCCTCACACGCAACGGCTTCGAGCGGCCAGCTCACCGTGCATGTGGTTGAGGCCTCCGGCGGTGCCTGAAGCGCCGCCAAAATGGCCCGTGCGGCCATGGATAGTTTAGACGGCGTCGACAGGATGATGATGAGTGGTACGCGTGCCACGCTCGTATTGAAGAAAAGCGCCAAGCTCACGGCGGCCGATGTCAAAGAAGCCCTCGAGAGCAAAGGCCTGAAGTTTGAGAGCTTCGAGAAGCACAAGGTCGACCGGGCTGCGGCGGCCTATGTGGCCAAAACGCCTAAATTCACATGAGCCAACACCGCCAAGAAGGTCCGTGCGACCTTGATGGAAAACTTGGCCGGAGTTCAGGATGTGTTCTGTGGATCGGAGACGGTGATCCACATGAAGAAGGGTGCTGGAGTTCCCGCGCCCGGTGCGATCGAAAAGGTCTTCACTTCGTTCAAAATCGTTTGCAACGGGATTGAACGGGATGATTCAGCGCTGTTGTAGCCGGTGATCGTGGGGGCTCTGGCCTTGGGCGAGAGCTCCTCGATCATTTTTCCTGAGGCTCTTGGTCCCGGGCCTTCTTGATCTTCGCATGCACCCAAAGGAAGGCCGCCACGTGCAGTCCGGCGGTCACTACGACCAGCACCAGGGCGAGGGGACTGTCCAGTAGGAGTTCGAGCATGCCCGCAGGTTATCCGCTGACCGTGGGCGGGTCCATGGGGCCGGGCTCCTGGTTTTGGTGATTGGGATCGCGAGCAAGCCAATGCCGGGCTCCCTTCAGCAGTCACTCCTAGGAACGCGGGCTTGATCTGCCCTGCTTCGCCCTGGGGAGCATTGCGCCGCTCGCTGTCAATCTCGTACACCTAAGGTATGGAACCGAAGCTGCTCAGCCCCAAGTCCGTGCGGCGGCGCATGTACCACGTGATTTTTGAGGCGGAAAGCCACCTCGGCCGCGCTTTTGATGTGGCTTTGATCCTGGCTATCCTGCTCAGTGTGGTAGTGGTCATGCTCGACAGTGTGGCCAGCTTTCGCGAGAGCCACGGCAGCCTGCTGTGGACCCTTGAGTGGATCCTGACCCTGATCTTTACGGTCGAATACATGCTGCGATTGAGCTGCGTGGCCTCCCCGCGCAAGTACGCATTGAGCTTCTTCGGCGTCATCGACCTGCTGGCGATCCTGCCCACTTTCATCGCGTTGGCCTTGCCCAGCGCCAAGTACCTATTGGTGGTGCGCATCCTTCGTATCCTGCGCGTTTTCCGCGTGCTCAAGCTGGTCACCTACGTGCGAGAGTCCAACCAGCTTTCGCGCGCACTGTGGGCGACGCGGCGTAAGATCGTGGTCTTTCTGTTTGCCGTTTTCACGATCGTGATTGTGCTCGGATCCCTGATGTACTTGATCGAGGGGGAAGAGCATGGTTTTTCGAGCATTCCGCGCGGCGTGTATTGGGCGGTCGTGACCTTGACMACGGTGGGCTACGGCGACATCGCGCCGCAGACTCCCGCAGGCCAGGCCGTGGCCATGGTCGTGATGGTTTTGGGCTATGGAATCATCGCGGTGCCAACGGGCATCGTGACCGCGGAGTTGACTTCCAGCTCCATGAAAGCGGCGCCGACCTGCTCCAAGTGCCAGTCCAACCGTACACCGGAGGGCGCCAGTTTTTGCTGCGATTGCGGTGCCGAGTTGCCTGCAGGCAGCCCATGGGCCTAGCAGGCATTGGGTCCCATGCCCGCCGAAAAACCAAGAATGAAAAACGCCCTGCACGGCAAATGAATCCGATGCAGGGCCTTATGCGATCTTTCGCCATGGGCGGGGGAGCATGGGGTAGGTGCCGATTCAGGCGGCTTTGTTTTGGGAGCGCTGGGATCGACCCAGCACGTCCTCGCGTACGCTCTCGGCGATGGCGGCAGCTTGCCCGATGAGCTCGCTAGGGACTCCCAACTCGGTCAGGGTGCCTCCTAGGTTCTCCATGACGGCGTCGAAGTGTTCGTCGATCAAGCCGCGCTCCACCAGGTGCGTGTGCGCCGTGCTCATGTCCTCGCCTGTGTAATTCGTGGGGCCGCCGAAGGCCATGGTCAGGAAAGCGCGTTGCTTGCCTTTCTGCTTGGCCATGTCCACATCCTTGAAGAAGTGGTTGATGCGGGTGTCGGCCAGGACCTTCTCGTAAAAGAGGTCAACGGCTGCGGAGACGGCGGCTTTACCGCCTATGTTTTCGTAAAGATTGCTCATGGGTATTGTTCGCCGAAGCGAAGGGGAAATAGGTGCGACCCCCTGAATTAGGCCCGTGTGAAAGCGCTACTGCACTGCATTTGCAATGATTGCGCATTCCTTCGTGGCGGCATCTCCAGAGGGGGTTGTATGGGCGCTATTGGCTCATAGCGAGAGCCTGCGGCTAAGCCATTTTACTCGTGAAGCCCATGCGGGCTCGTTATGTTGGGAGCCGATGACCACCCCCGCACAACAACGACTCGCCCCCCTGGATTGGATGCGCGGCCTGGTCATGGTCTTCATGACCCTCGACCACGTATCCGCAATCTTCAATCGTGATCGCTTGCAGGAGGACGCGTACATCGACAGTTCAGCCATGGCATCGCTCTTCGTGGAGCCGGGCAATCCACTGCACTTCTTGACGCGTTGGGTCACGCACCTTTGCGCTCCCACGTTTGTGTTCCTGGCCGGAACCGCGTTGGCACTTTCTGTGGCGCGGCGCGTGGAGCGTGGTGATTCGAACTGGGCCATCGACCGACATCTGCTCGTGCGCGGCGGCCTCTTGATTCTGCTAGAGGTTTGGATGTCGCTGGGTTCCATGTTTCCAGTGCTGCAAGTTCTCTACGCGATCGGAGCGTCCTTACTCTGCATGGCATTGTTGCGGCGTCTGCCCACTTGGATATTAGCCGGGGCGGCACTGGTTTGGATGGGGGCGGGGGAGTGGTTCACCGGCGCCATCGGTTTGAAACCCATCATGGGCCAAGATGATTCGGTGGTCACTTCGCTCTGGGGTGGTTTGGTTTTCGTGAAAGGCTTTGTGGAGTTGCCTTTYACCCTGCCCTCGATYCTATGGATGGAAGGCCGAGAATTCTTCCTAGCCCTGTACCCATTCCTCCCTTGGCTCGCCATCATGATGCTCGGCTGGGCCTTTGGAAACTGGCTGGCCGTGCGCCGCACGCAAGAGGACCTGGCCCAGAGCGCCGCGCGCCTTCTCACGATCGCGGGCAGCCTGGCCCTGTGTGTCTTTTTCGCGCAACGCCTGCTAGACGGCTACGGAAACTTCTGGCTCCCGCGCGGGGACGACACCTGGCTACGCTGGCTGCAGGTCAGCAAGTATCCGCCGAGCCTCGCGTTCTATGGACTCGAACTCGGCATCATGGCCCTGCTCCTGTCCTGCTTCTTCCGCTTCCAAAACCGCGAGATCAAACCCAACGGCCCCCTGATGGTCTTCGGCCAAGTCGCCTTGTTCTTCTTCCTGATCCACGTGCACCTGCTGATGCTCGTGCGCGTGTACACAACCGGCCTCGAAGTGGAAGCGCCGCTCGGTGTGTACGAAACATGGGGCGCCACCCTGTTGGCCCTGATCGTCCTGTACCCGATCTGCCGAGTGTACCGCAGCCTCAAACAGGCCCACCCCCGCAGTCTACTGCGCTTCTTTTAGCCGCCCTGGATTCGCTTGTCTGAGCGTCCGGGGGATTGGGGTGCGAAGGCCCGCCAGCTTGCACGAATCGGACGGGGAAGGCCCATGGCTCCTTCGTGATCGAAGGTCCCTTCATGGGCTCGCCGGAGCTCTAGCGCCAGCCGTAGACMCAATGGTTGGCCGGAGCGACTCGTGGTGCATTGGGGTCTAGGATGAGCGCGATGCCAAGCTTGGATTGCCCTTGGCCGCTGCGCGCGTTGTATTTGGTTTCACCCCAGCGTCTGCCGAGGGCGACCAGCTGAAATTGGGTGAAGCGCTCGCCGTCGTGCACGGCCCGGCCCAGGATCTCGCACTCCATGCCACCCTTCCAGCGGCCATCGCGCTCCGCTTTCGTATGCCCTTTGAGCACAATGTGCATGGACTTCCCTTCGATTTGGGTGACCTCCAGGGTGATGCGAGAGTCTTTGATGTGTTCGGCCCTATAAGCTGGCGTTTGCCCGCGAACGTTGTCGAGCAGGTGGCATTGGGCCAAGCGGCGCGAAAGGTTCTTGGGCATCTCCCGGGTCGCACCGACCTTCGCTTCCGGCAGCATGGAATCGACCTCGGCCCGGCGGAACCAAGCGAAGTCCTGGTTCCAAGCCTCCCGTCGCCAATCCGAACTCTTCAGCTCACTCTGGACTTTCAAGTCCCTTGAAACGCAGCGAAGCACGAGGCCATCCACGGGGAAGAAGCGATCGAAACGGGTGTTCGCGCCGGGTTTGAATTCCTTGCCCAGCCGCGCTTTCGAATCGAGGCCTTCCCACTTGGCCAGGGCCCTCTCGAGCATGGTCACCATGGTCTTGCCCTCGCGAGTGTTCACGGAAGCCAGGAATTGCCCCGCAGGCGTCACCGCGTAGATACCTTGCCGGGTGTCCGTTGGCTTGGTGCGACCCCCGTAGTGCCCCTCCTCCGAAAATCCCCGGAAGAAGCGCCCTTCGGCATCCTGGCCGCGCTGTAAGCGGTGGACTTCATCCGCCACCGGAATGAATTGCCCAAGCAACGCCTGAACTTCTTTGTTGGACCAGACAGACCGCCTAGCCGCGACACCATTGTTTCAGACACAGCCCAGGGGATGCCCGTTCATGGCCCACAGCAAAATCGGTTTCTCCGCAGCCTTGGCGTCCACAATGCCTTCGGCCAAAGAGACGCGCCAATTCACATTCTTCCAACGCAGCTCAGGGTCCTCCGGGAGGATGCGCTCCAGCACGGCATCCAGGTTCTTGGGGGTGAGGTCCAGCTGTTCCTGTTGGGGGACAAGCGAAGCAACGACAGTAATTAGAAGCGAGGCAATCATCATGGACCCATCATAGGGGCTCGCGTGGATTCCGCATTGAATCAGAAACCCCAGCACCCCGCTCGTGGAACTGGGATCTTTGCAAGAGCGCACTGGGCTGACTGGGAGTACCTTCGCAGCGGGCTTCGAAATCGCGCGCTTCCTCGCCGCATATTTTCCGGACACTATGGGGTCGTCAGGTTGAGGTATACTCGGGCCATGCGAAGCCGGAAGCACACCGCCTGGAAGAAGAACCGCAAGTTCGGCGATGTGTACGGTGGCCGAATGCGACCGAAGATGGCGGGCAACATATTCAATCGTTTGCATTCGCTCTCTCCTCCCGCACCGGGGCAAACCACACCGATTTTGGTCCAGGACAACCCGTCCCGGGACTACTTCTTTCCGCTGAGCGTTCAAGAGTGCCAGGAGGTCATAGAGAGCCTGCCCGATGATGCTGCGGAGGGCATTACGCACCTCTGGCTCCGGCGACCTGGAGCCTCCGATCGCCGTGCGGGGCTTCCATTCGCAGAGTTTATCTGTGGCAGCGGAGTACGCGTGATAGTGATTTACCCCTGGTCCGAGGATCGCCGTGTTTGTTTGGGGCGTGACAAACCCACGGGGCGCATGGTYAAGGARTACACCCGCTTTGGGGCSGYACCGTTTCGCAGCAAGGGYTGGTGGTAYGCGGAATTCAGCCTGGCGGARCTGCGCCGCTTCACCGTGCACGTGCTGTATCACGAGGTGGGACACCATGTGGACTGGTACTATCGAAACTGGWCCAARGCGAACCGTCGCGTGACCGAGGAAGTTGCGGAGCAGTACGCCATGGGCTACAGCAAGACWGGGGCGGAAGTCTTACAACGCATGGACGAAAAGGCGCGCGGGCAGTAGGCTTGGGAATACGGCAGCCCGCCGACTCGGGGCTTGATCTGCGTTCTATCTTTCTTGATTCGAAATCTATTGACCCCTTCATCCAAAAGAACTTGGGCCCTTGTGGTGGCCGTCCTGGTTGTAGTCGGCTTGCTTGCTTGGAAGCTGCGCATTGATGGCGGGCAGGGGGCGGATGCGCTCGATCATCAAAGAGTTGGGGCCGAGTCGTTTTCCTTGGGCAGCGTAAGGTTGCAGGCTCCCCATGTGGAGAGCTCGGATTTGATGGTCCAGTCGCCTTCCGTTGCCAAGCGTTCCTTGGTGGAGTCGGAGCCTTCCGCGGCCCAGGGCAATCAAAACGACTGCACTTTGCGGGGCCGGGTGGTCGACTGGGACGGTGAACCCGTCGACTGGTTCTGGATCTCTGCGTTCGACCCGAGCCGGATTCACGCCAGAGTCTCGACCCAATTCTCCGAGTCCAATGGCGAGTTCTCGATACCCCATCTAGCGGCTGGCGTTTGGGTTGTTCGAGCGACAGGGGGCCAAGATTCGATGTCGGTGCGGGTCAAGGTGACCCTGCCGGATGACCCGTTCGTTGAGTTGATCTGTGTAGCCGATGCGAGGATCTCGGGCGTGGTCTATCACCCCAGTGGGGTTGAACTCGCAGGTGCTGAGGTGTCCTTTGGGGGGGGAGAGAGCGACGACCAGGTCGTGACGGTAAGCGGGGAAGGGGGCATGTTTCTCCTGAAGGAATTGCCGAGAAACGGATATCTCCTCAACGCACACTTCGGAGATTCGGTCCTACCCGAGCCACTCGTCCTCGACTCCCTTCCTGGAACTCAAGCCAAAGACGTGCAGCTCCACCTGGTTCTTGGAGGCCGGCTGACCGGCCTTGTTCTGGATGTGGACGGCAAAGCGGAGGCTGCAACCACCGTCGAGGTGAAGAGGGTCGCATTTGGCGATCTGTTCAAGGTCGTGTGCGATGCGGAGGGCAAATTCGAGTTGCCGCCCCTATCCCCAGATCTCTACTTGGTTCAAGTCATGGAGTCGACGCCGAGTGTCCGTCGACGCAGCGCCCTGGTGGAGGTGCTCGCAGGCGAAATCACAAATGTTGTGTTGCAGGAAAAAAAAGTCGACATGCCCGTGTACGTACATGGCACCGTCACCCTGCGCGGTGAGCCGATGGCCGGCGAGGTGTTTGCCTTTCCTTATGGGCACGACCTCTCGACCGGCGGAGTTCGCTCAGGCCAGATCCAAGAGGGCCGCTTCGAGTTGGAGTTGCCCCATGCGGGAAGGTATCTGCTGCGGACTCAAACGGCCATGGGGCGGACTTCGCCTTTCGTCGTGGACGTGCCGTTGCAGAAGTCTTGGGACGTGCATTTAGAGCTCCCTGGGGGCCAAATCTCAGGTACCCTGACCTTCGCCCAAGGCGAGCCTGCAGGCAAGCGGTTTGTGCTGCTCGATTTGGCGGGTAGCCACAATCTGTTCAGCAATGCTTCTTGTTCCAACTATTGTACTTTCCCAAAGTCAGCCTGACAAGGAAGATAAGGCAATTGCTGCGCGCC
>JAESRM010000029.1 GCA_016764635.1 Planctomycetota bacterium | reverse complement strand
GCGGCGCTGCACCAAGCAGCGCCGCCGGCACCTAATAACGAGGCAAGTTGTCCGGTCTCGGTACTCTCGCTAAGCTAAGGCCCATGCAAGATCCGATTCGGCTGCGCGGTGCGAGGGAGCACAACCTTCAGGGGGTGGACTTGGATCTACCAAAGGGCTTGTGGATCGCGGTGACGGGGCCTTCGGGATCGGGCAAGACGAGTTTGGTATTCGACACGTTGGTGCGCGAAGGCCAATGGCGCTACCTGGCCGGTTTGTCGGCGCGGGCTCGGCACTTCTTCGGCAAATTGGGCAGCGCGCAGGTCGCGGGGTTGGGCGCATTGCCCGTGCCCTTGGCCGTGGGGGTTCACCAGAGCGGGGGCCATGCTCGCTCCACGGTGGGCACGCTGTCAGGACTGCTGGACCTGTGGCGTTTGTACTTCGCACGCTGCGGGGAAGACCCGGGCGGCGAGGCGGTGACCCGTTCGCACTTCAGTTTCAACCAGGCGGTGGGGGCTTGCGAAGTTTGCGAAGGCTTGGGCGTGATGGACCGGGTGGATCCAGAGTTGCTGATCAACGATGGCACCTTGTCGATTAGGACTGGGGCTTTGGTGCCCACGCTAAAGAATGGGTACACGGTCTACAGCCAGGTCACCCTGGACGTGATGGGGGAGATCTGCGCGGCCCACGGATTCGACGTGGACACGCCCTGGCAGGGCCTTAGCGATGAGCAGCGGAATGTGATCCTGTACGGCACCAAACGGCTACAGGTGGCCTTCGGCAAGCATTCGATCGAGTCGCGGCTTAAGTGGGAGGGCATCACCGCGCGGCCCCGGGAGCAGGGTTACTACAAGGGACTGATCCCGGTCATCGAAGAAACGCTCAAGCGCAATCGCAACGTGAATATTTTGCGCTTCGTGCGCTCGGTGCCTTGCACCACCTGCGCGGGCAGTCGTTTGGGTCGCGTGGGGCGCGAGGCTTTGATCGGGGACCTGTGCTTGCCGGAGGTTTTGAGAACGGCCGTGGATGGCTGGCAGGACCTGTTGAAGCGCTTGCCTGATTCCGAGGTGGGGCAGGTTCTGATCCCTGAGTTGGCGGCGCGCTACGGGCGTTTGGCGCGTTTGGGTTTGGGGCACCTTTCTTTGCAGCGCGGCAGCGTTGGACTCTCGGGGGGCGAAGCCCAGCGCTTGCGTTTGGCGGCGCAGTTGACCGCTGGCTTGGGCGGCATGCTGGTGGCCCTCGACGAACCGACCTTGGGTCTGTCACCGGAAGGGCAGGAAGGCATGGCGGCGGTCTTGAACGAATTCAGGGATGCGGGCAATAGCCTTTTGGTGGTGGAGCACGATCCGGACATGGTGCGCCATGCGGACCATTGGATTTCGATGGGGCCGGGCGCGGGCGTGAACGGCGGGCAGGTGGTGTTTCAAGGGGATCTGCCGGAGCATCCTTTGGGCGTTGTGCCTGAACGCAAGGCTACGGCGCGAGTGGGGACGGGGCCAGTGCTTGAACTCACGGGAGCCCATTTGCACAACTTGCAAAATGCTGGGCTGCGCGTGCCCCTGGGCACCTTACACGTGGTGCTTGGGGCTTCTGGAGCGGGTAAAAGTTCCCTGGTCTTTCAGACCCTGTTGCCAGCTTTGACCGGCCAGCCGGGCGGGCCTTTTTCTAAGTGGAGCGGTGTGCCCGCGGGCCAGGTGCAAGCCGTGGACGCGAGGCCCTTGGGTCGCACGCCGCGCAGCACGCCGGCCACCTGGTCCGGGCTTTTCGACGGGGTTCGCAAGTGGTTTGCGGCCAGCGAGGAAGCGCGCGAACTCGGTTGGGGCCCGGGTCGCTTCTCTTACAACAACAAAGAAGGCCGCTGCGTTACCTGCGAAGGCTTGGGCGTCACCCGCATCGGTTTGCACCTGCTGCAAGACGTGGAAGTGGTTTGCGAAACCTGCGCCGGCAGCCGCTATGAACCGCARACGCTCACGATCGAGCGCGGTGGCAAGAACATCGGCCAGGTGTTGGCCTTGTCCGTGGACGAGGCTGTGGTGTTCTTCGAACCCGTGCCGGCCCTGGCGCGTTTGTGCTGCGCCATGCAGGATTTGGGCCTGGGATACCTGTCCCTGGGCCAGCCGATCTATCACCTGAGCCGCGGCGAATCCCAGCGCATCAAACTGGCCACCCTGCTCGGTGCGGAGCGTTGCACGCCCAGTATTCTGATGCTGGATGAACCCGACCGCGGGTTGCATCCCAGCGATGTGGAGTTGTTGATCAAAGCTTTGAATTCCCTGGTGGACCTGGGGCACACGGTCATCGCCATCTCGCACCATCGCCACCTTTGGGCGGCGGCGGACGGTCGTACCCTGGTTCGCGAGGGAAGGACTTACGCCAATCCGGACTTGGACTATGCGCCTTTGAGTCGCGTGCAGCCGGCYCGCAAACCCAGCACGGTTTCCCAGAGCATTCGTCTAAAGGGCGTGAGCACCCACAACCTCCAGAACGTGGATGTGGAGTTGCCCCATGGGCAAATCATCGGCTTGATGGGGCCTTCGGGATCGGGAAAGAGCAGTTTGGCCTTTGACACGCTAGCGGCTGAATCCTGGCGTCGTTTTTCCGAGAGCCTGCCTTTCCAGGTGCGGCGTTTTATCCGCCGCTTGCCGAAACCGGCCCTGGAAAGTGCCCAGGGTTTGACGCCCGTGGTGGCCTTGCGCCAGGGGGACGCGCGTGCGGGCCGTCGATCGACCGTGGCTACCCAGAGTGAAATCGGGCCGGTCTTGCGTTTGCTTTATTCCCGCGTTGGGTTGTTGGATGGGCAGCCTTGCGATTTGACGGCCGGCCACTTTAGTACCGAGCAAGGGTTGGGCGCCTGCCCCGATTGCTCTGGCCTTGGTGTTGTGGCGCGCTGCGCTGCCGACTTGCTTGTGACGCATGCCGAATTGCCCTTAGGGCTTGGAGCGATGAAAGGCACACGCCCAGGTAAGTTCTTTGGCGAGGCGGATGGGCAGTACATGGCGACCTTGCAAGCGGCTGCGCCGGGCTTCGATTGGAGCGTACCGTTTGAAGACCTGCCCGAAGAACAACGTGATCTGGCTTTGCGCGGGAGCGGTGAGTGTATTTATCAAGTGACCTGGAACTTCGCCCGCGGGGAGCGCACCGGGCAGCACTCGTTTGAAGGACCTTGGATCGGCTTGTGTGCTTTGGTTGAGCAGGAAGCCAAGCGACGGGTGCAAAGTAAAGCCGCAGCAGAATGGGCAGCGCCGCTTTCCGATCAGCCTTGCACCCAATGCGAGGGAGCCGGCCTGCGYGGWTCGATCGCGCGCGTGGTYGTGGGRTCACTCAMCCTGCCGCAGCTCATGGATTTGCCATTGGAGTCCGTTCTCGAAGCCCTGGGTGATGTGCAAACCCATAGCGCCGGGCGCGAGGTGCTTTCGACGCTGCTGGAGCAGCTTGAACCACGTATTCAAGACCTTTGCGACTTGGGCTTGGGGCACTTACAACTCTCCCGATCCAGCCAAAGCCTCTCCGAAGGCGAATTGCAGCGCTTGCGCTTGATCGGGGTACTGCGTTCGGGTTTGAGTGGTATGACCGTGGTGCTCGACGAGCCCAGCACGGGTTTGCACGCGCGCGATGTGCAGCGGTTGGTGCTTCGCATGCAGGCGATTCGGGACGAGGGCAATACGGTGGTGGTGGTTTCTCATCGGGCCCAGGTGCTGCGTGCGGCGCAGCATGCGATCGAGTTGGGGCCTGGGGCTGGCGCTGAAGGTGGGCGAATCGAATTCCAAGGTTCCATGGAAGAGTGCTTACAGGGGCAGGGCGCCACTGCKGTGGCCTTGCGKCAGGCGGGTTTCGGGGAKCGGGATCGCGGAGTGGCTTCGATGGAAATGCGCTTYGAGGGTGTGMGCGCCAATAATTTGACGGGCTGGGAWGCGRSCATTCCCTTGAAKCGGGTGGTTGCRGTGACCGGYGTTTCKGGCTGYGGGAAAAGTAGTTTGTTGTTCGATGTGGTGGAGGCTTCCCTKAAGGCGGGRCGYSCGRTCGCTTGCGATGGARTYGTYTTGCCKGRYGATGCTTCGCCYTTCAAWGCGATCTAYTCGAGCCGGGATWTGGGSCGSGGTCGYACGGTGCTTGCKGCMATGGAYTTGATGCCCKCYTTGCAATCKCTRTTCATGKMKAAAGTGAAGGAAWCCGGTGATTCGATWAAGAARCAGGCCTTTGCGTTCACGAGTCCTGYGGGCCGTTGCGAGCTATGCAAGGGTTCCGGGCGCGAGCAGATCGCCATGGAYTTTATGGGGGATTTGAGCCTGCCTTGCCCCGCGTGCGAGGGCGGTCGCTATCGTTCGGGAAGCCTCAAGGTGCGTTGTTCCGGTTGGAACGTGGCGGAGTTCCTGCAGCAACCTGTGCAGATGCTGGTCGAGCAGGCTACGGGAAAGTTGAAGGCGGCTCTCTCCGCATTGAATGAAGCTGGACTTTCGCACTTGGCATTGGGACGCGACATGTCGAGCCTCTCCGCGGGAGAGCGTCAACGGGTGGTATTGGCCGCCGGTGGCCTCGGTTCGGCTGGGCCTTGCCTTTACCTGCTGGACGAGCCGGGCAAAGGTTTGCACGAAATGGACATCCAGCGGCTCAACGTTTGGCTGCAAAAACTCGTGGACAAGGGCCATACGATCCTCATGAGCGAGCATCGCCTCTCCCTGATCGCCCGGGCGGATTGGGTTCTGGACCTGGGACCCGAAGGCGGGCCCGCAGGTGGGCAACTCGTTGAGGTTGGGCGGCCGCGGGATTTGAATCGGGGCCACACGGCCCGCGCCCTGCATGATTTTCTCGGTGGCCAAGAGGGTAACCTGTAGGCCATGGGTAACGCGGAACACATGACGGGGAAGCGACGCCAGGGTTTGGGCAAGCGCACGTGTTTGTATTGCTTCCAAGCCTTTCGAATCGAGCGGGGTAAGGTGCCCTGTCCGGCTTGCGGCGAGGAGCAGAGTAAGTTGCAGCAGGATCGCTTTTGGACGTTGCAGCCGCTTTGGGTCAAGCGCCAGGTCTTGGCGCGCGGCGTTGCCGTCGCCTTGCTACTCGCCCTGGGCGGGTTTCTTGCGGTTCAAGTGGGGGACGATGGGGTTTCGCTCTTTTGGGGTCTCGGATTGTTGGTGGGCGCCGGGGCTTTCCTGTGGGAAACCGCGGGCCTGCTGACCCGCCGCGAGTCGGCCCTACCCCTGCGTATCCTTTGGCCTGCCATCCTGCTGTGCATCGGGTTCGGTCCGATCTTGTTTTCGGTGATGTTGCACTTCATTTCGGGTGAGGCCCAAGCGGGTTTGCGCTGGCAGATAGGGCTGCTGTGGGGCGTGCCCTGGCTGGTGCCGTTCGGATTGAGTCTTTGGGTGCCGGGTTGGCTGCGTAGGCAGCGGGAAGCCTGCCTGCATGGGACTGGCCCCCACTGAAAACTTGCTGCAAATAGGCGCGGGGGAGGGCGCTAGAGCAGACCCTTGGCGGTGCATTCGGTAWCCTGGTCGGCTCCCCGATAACGCAACTATGAAGTACCTACTGCTATTCGCCTGCGCCCTCTTTATGGGCTGTCAATCCACTGCCAAACGCCAGGCCGAATTGGGCGTGACTTTCAACGCGTTCCTGGAGGATGTCTTCGAGGCGGAACTGCATCGCAGTCCGGAGTGGATGACGCGCATGGGCATGGATGATCGCAACGGGGAGTGGACCGATCGTTCGGAGCGTGCCCAGCGGGAGAGTCGTGCGCACACGGAAAAGGCGTTGGCGCGCATGCGCTACGAGTTTCCGGTGGGGCGCTTGAATGACAGGGACGCGCTCAGCTATCGGCTTTTTGAGTACAACGCGGAGCGGCGAATTGAGGGCTATCGTTGGCGRCTGCACGGTTACCCGGTGAATCAAATGCATGGGCGGCACAAGGGAGCGCCTTCCTTGTTGATCAAYCAGCACCGCATCAAAAACTTGGAGCAGGCCGAGGCTTATGTGAAGCGGCTYGAGGGYWTRGGCCCGCTCATGGGSCAGTTGGCCAGCGACATCACCCGCCGYGAGGAAATGGGGATCATGCCGCCGAGTTTTGTTTTYCCMTTGGTCATTCAGGACTGYCGCAATGTGATYACTGGGCGCCCCTTTGATGAGGTCGGCGAGGCCAGTATTCTCCTGGCGGACTTTACGGCCAAGTTGGCTGGACTGGAGTCGATTTCCGCAGACCGCAGCCGCGCACTTTTGGTAAGAGCCGAGAGCGCGCTGCTCTCTTCAGTAGGGCCCGGCTATGAGCAACTGATCGAGGTTTTGATCGGGCAGCAGCAACGCTCCACGGAGGACGCGGGCATTTGGAAGTGGCCGGCGGGGGACGAGTATTACGCATTCGCGTTGGAGCGCACGACGACCACGGACATGACCCCGGACGAGATTCACGCCTTGGGATTGTCGGAAGTGGCGCGCATTCACGGGGAGATGGATGAGATTCGCAACAGCGTTGGGTACGGGCGCGACCTGGATGCCTTCTTTGACTATCTGCGCACCGACGCGAAGTTCTACTACCCGAACACGGACAAGGGGCGCAGCGATTACTTGGCTAAGGCCACGGCCATTGTGGAAGGCATGCGGACTCGAATCCCYGAGGTCTTCGCMACCCTGCCCAAGGCYAAAATGGTKGTGCGMGCGGTCGAAGCYTAYCGGGCCAAGTCCGCAGGCAAGGCCTTCTACAGCTCGGGTGCGCCCGACGGAAGCCGTCCTGGCGCGTACTACGCCAACCTGTACGACATGGCTAATATGCCCACCTATCAAATGGAAGCGCTGGCTTTCCATGAGGGCATTCCGGGTCACCACATGCAGATCTCCATCGCCCAGGAGCTCGAGGACGTTCCGCGCTTCCGCAAGTTTGGCGGCTACACCGCGTACAGCGAAGGTTGGGGCCTCTACACCGAGTTCCTGCCTAAGGAAATGGGCTTCTACGAGGATCCGTATTCAGACTTCGGTCGGTTGGCCATGGAACTCTGGCGCGCCTGCCGCTTGGTGGTGGACACGGGCATGCACGACAAGCGTTGGACGCGGGAGCAGGCCATCGATTACCTGGTCCAGAACACTCCGAACCCCGAGGGGGATTGCCGCAAGGCCATCGAGCGTTACATCGTGATGCCTTCCCAGGCCACGGCTTACAAGATCGGCATGATCAAGATTCTCGAGGTGCGCGAAGCGGCCAAGAAGCGCATGAAGGGTCGCTTTGACCTGCGCGAGTTCCATGACGTGGTGCTGCGCTCGGGACCGGTGCCCTTGAGCATTCTAGAAGAGCGCGTACGGGCCTGGTCCCGCGGCAAATAGCGCCATGGGGAATTTTGAACCGGGCCAAGCGATCGAGGGGGCCTACGACCCCGAAGCCTTCCGCGAAATCGGTCACCGTTTGGTCGATCACGTGGCGGATTACATGAAGAGTGCGCGGGCGCGTGAGATGCCCGTGCTCGACATGCCGCCGGCGGATGAGATGTTGGCGGATTGGCCTTCCGAGTTTCCTCCCCAAGGCGACGGGCAGGTGGTGGAGCGTTTAAAACGCTTCATCGAGCAGGCCAATCACTTGCACAACCCGGGCTTTGTGGGACACCAGGTCTCGGCGCCCTTGCCCGCGGCCATCCTGTGCGACATGGTCGGGTCCTTGCTCAACAACGGCATGGCCGTGTACGAGATGGGTCCGGCGCAGACCATGGCGGAGTTGCATGTGGTGCAATTCCTGGCCGAACGCATTGGCTTCAGCGGGGACGCGGGAGGAATTTTAACCCACGGCGGTTCCCTTGGAAACCTGACGGCATTGCTGGCGGCGCGCCAGGCCAAGGCGGGGGAAGACGTTTGGCAGGCGGGGCAGGAACAGTCCTATGCGGTGTTGGCTTCCGCTGAGAATCACTACTGTGTTTCGCGGGCCGTGCGCATCATGGGATGGGGGGAAGGCGGTATCGAGTCGGTTCCGGTCGACTCGAATTTCCGCATGCGGCCGGAATGTTTGGCCGAGGCCAAGCGTGCTGCCGAAGCCCGCGGCCGCCAGGTTTTGGCCGTGGTGGCCAGCGATTGCACCACTTCCACGGGTTCCTTTGACCCGATCGATGCCGTTGCGGACTTCTGCGAGTTGCACGACTTGTGGCTGCACGTGGATGCGGCCCACGGGGGCTCGGCGTTGATGCACGACGAACACCGTGGCCTTTTAAAGGGCATCCAGCGAGCGGATTCGGTGGTTTGGGACCTGCACAAAATGATGCTCATGCCGGCTTTGATCACGGGCGTGATTTTCAAGGAGAACCGGCGCAGCTACGAGGCGTTTGCCCAGGAAGCGAGTTACCTGTTCGAGGGCGATGATCCCGAGAAGGAGTGGTTCAACGTGGGCTCGCGCACCATGGAGTGCACCAAGCGCGCCCTGGGAACCACGGCGTATGTCCTGCTGCAAGCTTTGGGCACGGATCTCTTTGGCCAGTACTTCGATCGCGCGGTGCGCTTGACGCGCGCCTTTGCTGATTTGGTTCGTGGGTCGGCGGACTTCGAACTTGGGCTCGACCCCGCGTGCAACATTGTGTGTTTCCGCTACATGGGTGGTTATGGTTCGGATCGCGATGCCCAGCAAATGCGGCTGCGCGCCCAGGTGCTCAAGGCCGGGAACTTCTACATTGTGCAAACGAGGCTGGATGGACAGGTCTTCTTACGCTTGACGCTCATCCAGCCCTTTACGACCTTGCAGATGCTGCGCGACCTGCTGGATGAGATTCGCTCGTTTGGCGAGGCTTAGGCGGGCTCTTTGTATGGGGGGCGTAGATTTCGCCGGGTTCTCGCCCGATTGGGCAGGCGGCTGCTAGACTCCGCCCATGCTCAACAAGAACGACATTCTCAGCTCCCTGCTCAGTGAAATCGAAATCGTGCGCCACCTGGCCACGAAGGTACCCGCTGATGGCATGGATTACCGCCCGTCCGAAGGCCAACGTTCCACGCTGGAAGTCCTGCGCTACCTGTGCTCCTGCGCTGCTGGCGGCACCAGCGCCATGGTCGATGGCAACTGGGACGGCTACAAGAAGTGGTCCGAAAGCGTTGCCGAAATGACCGGCGAAGGCGTTTCCGATGCACTGAATCGCCAGATTGAAGGGCTCACCGAAATCTTCGCGGCCATTCCCGATGAGGACTTCGATAACCGTATGGTGCAGAACCCGCTAGGTCAGGAATTCACCCTGGGCCGCGCGCTCATGGAGATGCCGGTCAAGTGGATGACGGCCTACCGCATGCAGTTGTTCCTGCAAGCCAAAGCCGCCGGTTGCACCGACATCGGAACCTACAACTGCTGGGGCGGCATCGACGGGCCTGTGCAGGCAAGCTAGCGTATCTGCGAATCAATCCCATGGTCTCCGCTGCTCGCGGGGCCATGGGATTTTTCGTGGGGGGAATTCCAGTGCGGCAGCAACTCTAAGGCTTCCCAGGATTCAGATACCGTTTGCCAAAATGCGTTGCAGGCCTTGGGCGAAGGCTTTGCCCATTTCGGGGCCCTGGTTGGGGTAGAGGAAGGGTTCGATGAGTTCTAATTCCATCAAGAGCCATTCGCCTGCGGGGCCGCGCATCATGTCCACGCGTCCGTAGAGCAGGGGGCCTTCGACCGCGTCAACAGCGGCTTGTGCGAAGGCCATCTCGCTGGCGTTGACCGCGTAGGTTTTTTCGATGCCGCCGTAGGAGGATTGGATGCGGTAGTCGCCGGGGGCCGCGACCTTGAAGACTGAGTGGGAGAATATGCGGTMGAAGAAGATCAGGGACAGTTCGCCCTCTTCCATGGCAGCGGCCAGGAAGGGTTGCACCAGGCAGGCGCCCGGGGGCAGCTCGTCCGCGGTCGGCCAGTCTTGGCCGCGGGTTACTTTGGCCTGGCGCCAGGCATTGGCGCCCACCAGGGGTTTGATCACGAGCTTGTCGCACTCGAAATGGTCGAAGGCTCCTTCCACGGTCGCCTGACTCGCATCGTCAAACCAGAGCGTCGGTACCACGGGCACGCCGCGCTCCTGCAAATCGCGCAGGTAGGTCTTGTCCATGTTCCACCGGACTGTTTTCAAGGGATTCAGCAGGGGGCAGCTCTGCTGGATCGATTCGAGCGTGGCGAGGAATTCATCGGGGGCCTCGGCATAGTCCCAAGCGGTGCCAATGAACACGGCCGAGTAGTCCGCTGCATTGAATTCCGGCGTGCGCCAAACCGCAGGCTGCAGTCGGAATCCTAGTTCCCCGCAATCCTTCTCAAGGGCCGCAAATTGCAGGTCAAACTCCCACGCGTCCTCCCTGCGATCAGAACATTCGGGCAGCAGGTCGGCGGAGGTCAGAAAGGCGATGGGTTTCATGGGGACCCGTTATAAGGCCAACACGAGACTCGAGCCAGGACAACTTAGGTACCTAGTGGCTGGGCACAAGCGCCATCGTGCGGCGTAGCAAACGCAGCCGCACCCATTGGTACAGGAGCACTAGGGCGGTGGTCGGGAACAAGGGAAGCGTGCAGAAAATGATCAACTCGTGGATCAAGCTGTAGAGGCCGACAGCGTTTGAGACTTGGACTTTCGGTCCGTTCCAAGGGCGCAGCCAGGATTCGCCTTCGTAGCCTTCTGCAAGCAAGGTGCTGCCCCCGAAAACCCAATAGCCGATCAGGTAGATCAGGATATTGATAATCAGAAGGCCAACGAGGGTGGACATTGCCCATAGGGCCTCAACCCGTTCGGCGAGCGGGCACGGGTCGATGCCTATGCCGCCGGTGGCTATCAGGCGCTGGCGATGGAATTCATGCCGCG
>JAESRM010000028.1 GCA_016764635.1 Planctomycetota bacterium | reverse complement strand
AGAAAATTTTGTAGCGCTTGCGGGGAATCACTCCGCAAAAAAACCGCCCCTGAGAATCGATTCTGCGGCGACTGCGGCGAATCGTTGGCCATGGACGCCCGCTTCTGCACGTCCTGCGGAAAACCTCAAGAGGACTGACCCCTGGTAATCGAATCTCTCCCCATCGCACTGGCCACCATCGCCCTCCTGGGCGCTGGTGCCCAGTGGCTCGCTTGGCGCCTGCGGCTGCCATCCATCCTGATGCTCTTGGTCACGGGCCTGCTCGTGGGTCCGGTCTTCGGGTGGCTCAACCCCGAGCCCCTCTTCCGTGATTGGCTGCATCCCCTGATTTCCATTGCGGTCGGCATCATCCTCTTCGAAGGGGGACTTTCGCTGAATGTTAGCGAACTACGCAAAATTGGCCCCCTGGTCCTGCGCTTGTGCACCGTTGGCGTGGCCGTCACCTGGGTACTCGCCACGGGCCTGTGCTTCTACTTGATCGAGCTTCCTTGGACGCTATCCATCCTGTTTGGCGCGATTTTGACAGTCACCGGCCCCACCGTTGTAGGCCCACTGCTCAACCATGTGCGTCCACAAGGGCGTGTCGGGTCCATCGCCAAATGGGAAGGCATTGTGGCCGATGTGATTGGAGCCTCCCTCGCGGTGCTTGTGTTCCACACCATCGCCCACGGTGCACAACCCGGCGAATCAGCGATCACAATGACCCTGGTGGGTCTACTGAAAACCGCAACGGTTGGAACCCTAGCGGGGCTGCTAGGCGCCTTTGCCCTGGGCCTGCCCCTGCGCCGCTATTGGGTGCCCGACTCCCTTCACATTCCGCTCACACTAGGCATCTTGTTGGCCGTCTTTGTGGGCTCGGATCACATCCAGCACGAATCGGGGTTGCTCGCGGTCACGCTCATGGGTTTCTTGCTCGCCAATCAAAAGGGCACCTCGATCCACCACATCATCGAGTTCAAGGAGAACCTACGCACCCTACTGATCGCCGGATTGTTCGTCGTGTTGGCCGCCAGCGTTGAACTGGATGCATTGCTCGCACTGGGTTGGCGCGAATACAGTTTTGTCGCGCTGTTGATTCTGGTGGTACGACCGGCATCGGTGCAACTGAGCATGCTCGGCTCAGATGCCGTCAAAGCCGAACGCACCTTCCTTTCATTTTTGGCTCCCAGGGGAGTCGTGGCTGCGGCCATCAGCGCCTTGTTTGCCGCCCAACTCGCCGATCCAATCGCCATGGGCGCGGCCGTCATTCCGGAAGCCCGCGCGCTGGTACCGCTCAGCTTTTTGGTGATCGTTGGCACTGTGGCTTTTTACGGCCTTTCCGCATCCCCGATCGCCCGCCGCTTGGGCCTGGCCAAAGCCAACCCCCAGGGTTGCCTGATCATCGGTGGCAGCCCATTCGCCCTGGCTTTGTGCAAGTCCCTGACGGAGCTCGGCTTTGACATCGTGATGATGGACACCAACCGGGAAAGCGTGGCCACTGCCCGGTTGGGTGGCATCGTAGCCATTTCCGGCAGCGCCATCGCTGCCGACGCGGAGGAGCGTTTGCCCCTGGGCGGCATCGGCCGCATCCTGGCGTTGACGCCCAACGATGAGGTCAACCTACTCGCAGGTTTGCACTTCCGAGAACTCTTCGGGCGTGCTGAGACTTACCAATTGCCTCCTTCTGGAATCAGCGCCAAGCACGAAACCTCGGGTAAGTTCCACGGACGCTATCTTTTCGATGAAAGCGCTCGCTTTACTGAATTGGAGCGCCGCATTTCCGATGGGGCGCGAATCACGGCTACCGCCCTGACCGAAGAATTCACCTACGAGCACTACTTGGATCACAATCAAGCAGGCGTGCTTCCTCTCTTCCGCATAAACAAGGAAGGGCAGCTGAGCATCTTCTCCCTGGAGTCCCCGCCCAGCGCGCAAGCCGGCGACCGGGTCATCTCATTGGTCTCGAGCCAACCTGAGCCCGAGCCATCTTCTTAACCCGCACCTCTGAAGGGCCCGCTAAGCGAGCGCGCTGAACTCAAACGGTTGCTACTGACCCGCGGGGAGTCTCCGACCGGCCTAAAGCGAAGCCTATCCGTCTTTGGTCCCAGCCAACAGCGCTTCCAAGCGCAACCGATCTTCCGGCTTGGCGCGTTGCAGATTGCCTTCGGCCGCCAATAAGGCGGTTCGGGCTTCTGCCCGCCGCCCGATCCCAAGCAACACCAAACCCTTGGCGAACGGCGCCACGAAGTCCAGGGGGTCCAACTCCATGACCCGAGTAAACTCCTGCAAGCCCCTGTCTATTTCTTTGAGGCCTACATATGCGCGGCCGAGTTCGTGATGCAGCCCCACTTGAGAGGGCGCAAATTGCAGTCCCGCTGTGGCCAGTTTGACCACGCGCGTATGCTGGCCAGCTGCGTTTTCGAGATCGCACAGGGCCACACGGGCTTCGGGGAAGCGCGGGAACATTCTCAAGGTTTCATCGAGCCAGTTTCGAGCCGCTTGATCCTGTCCTCTTTTGCGGAGCAGACTAGCCCAAGCCAAACGCAACTGCTGATTGCGAATGGAAGCGCTCAACCCCTCGCTGTAGAAGCCTTCCGCCCGATCCAAATCTCCCTGCCCCATGGCATCGTTGCCCAGAGCCATGTACCCGCCGCTGTCATCCGTGACCAAACCCGCGGGCAGGCTCGAGCTGACGACAACAACGACACCGACCAACGCGAGTGCCCCGGCCAATGGCAGCCATTGCTTGGCACGCGTCCAAGCGACAAGTCGCATGCTAGCCCCGGACCCAAGTACGATCAGAACCGGAAGCACCGGTAGCCGGAACCTGGAGCACACGAAAAACGCGACCACGCTCAGGGTGTAGGCGACCAAGAAACCCCACAGGGGGAAGAGCCGCCAGCGCGAACCACCCAAAGCCAAAACCGCGCCCAATAGCCCCAATGCTGCCACCCAGGCGAAAGAAAGGCTCAGGTAGCTAAGCGGGTTGTAGAGGTGGCTGACGAAACGAATCTCCTGATTGTTGGAGACCTCCCAGTTCAAAAAGAATAGACGCAGCTTCCAAACCTGGTGGCGTAGGGCGGCGGCCGGCTCGGCCAACATCCACGACCAAACCTTGTCCGTGTAGTGCTGGGAGATGCCCTTATCACTCAAGTCCTGCCCAGCCTCCTGGCGCGCCAACCTTCTGGAGTCCTCAAAACCTTCCCACCAACCGGCTCGCGTACCGGGCACGATGGCCGACATGCCGTCGCTCGCTGGATTGTTGCCAATCCAGAAATTCACGCCAGCCTGGGAAGCGATCAGAACGCTTTCTCCGCTCGCGGAATAATTGTGCAGGGTGATCGGTGCGATCGGAATCAAGGTGCCCAGGGTGAGCATGGCCGTAGCCACCCAAGCGGACCGGGTGCGACCCGCCTGGAAAAGCACCCACATGGCCAAAAGCGGCATGAAGAGCAAAACGTTAGGCCGTGCGATAGCTGCCAAACCGAACAGCACCCCGCAGGCCAGGCACGCCTTGATCGAGAAGCTTCGATCGGGAAGCTTGAGCGCGGCCAGCAGCCCTGCCATGACCAGGGGTACATACAGGGTCGGGATCAGGGGTTCCCCATCGAAGTAAACCAAGACCCAGTATGTGGCGGAAACCACACCCGCCAGCCAACCTGCGCTACGACCAAAGCAATGGCGGGCCAAGAGCAAAGTCAAAAGCACAGTGCCTGTACCCAGCATGCTTTGCACAACTCTCAAGGCAAACAAGCTGCCGCCGGTGAACTTGAGCACCAGGGCCATGAACCACGGATAAGCCGGAGCCCTGAAAAACGCTCCCTCCTGGAACGTTTCGCCGGCCATAATCGCCCGGGCCCAATCCAGGTGATAGAGCCCATCCATCACGGGCACATCAAAGCGCGGGTTGGCCTGCATGGCATGCACATTCCAAAGCCGAAACAAGAAAGCCAGCAGCAGAACCGCTGCCAGGGCCCAGCGCTCACGGCCAATAAAGGCCATGGCTCCGCGACCCGCGCCCGCTCTCGTTGTTTCGTTTTCGGTCACCATGTGTTTGTTGGGGGTCTGCATCGGCGGCCCAAGCCTGCCCACTGCAAAGAGTTCGAATCTATCCTCGAAGCTAGCCTAAAGTGCTCTGGAGCCTGATCAGAAAAACAGTCGCTGCACCGATCCAAACCACGCCTACGCCCCAAACGGGGGACAACCGCCCCCAAAAGGGACGGATCARCGCCGCCNCCAACNAAGCARAGSGWGGCCGCCAMAGCCATGGYTCCGGCCGCKGRMAGTCCTNCCRARTTNAGRTTCCARTGGCGCAAGGCAGAAGGCACCKGCASCAAAACCCGCCCCCAGAATCRYCARCGCRAAGGGCGAGCGCAGCAGCCCCCCACCGAGCTTCCTGTCCCCTAARAAATAGAGCATGGCCAGTGGCAGGAACCAARCGGCTCCTGGCGCRGGCACYGACGCKTGGTGTAGCCACCAGAAAACCCCGGCACCAGGCAAAACAAAAGAGGCCCAGCCCAAAGCCCGTCGCCGCAACCCAGCCCCTTGAACCTGCTCGCTCCACCACAAGCAAAGCATCAGCCCCAAGGCCAAGCCCGTGCCTCCTTGCCAGGCGGCTTGCACCCAAATGGGATCCGTCCATTCGGGACGCACATGGTCGTTAACCAATTCGTGGGCAGCACCCCCAGCCGTCAACTTGTGGGTGCGAGTCCCTTGGGAGTCAAAGCTGTAAGTCAAACGATCCTGATGGCCTGGACTGGTTTCGAGGAACAGGGCGTTTGCCAACACCATCGGGCCCTCGCCTGGAATCTCAGCCGGCAAGACAGCCTTCCAGTCCACGTTCAACTCTTGCAGTTGCGGCAACCCGAAGCCATCGAAAGTACGTGGTGAGAACTCCAGGCCGAGGACCTGCGCCCCCTCGCAGGCCCGGGCCGGAATGCCAAAAAGGTAACCCTGGGTCAGGATCTCCAATATCGTTTGATCGCCCGCCTGGCACTCCTTCAGCGACAAGAGACCATCCCCATTCAAATCTAGGCCCGGAGCATGCTCCAGCAAAGAGAGGCATTGAACCCGACTCTTGAAGAGCAGCTGCTCCGAACTCAGCTCTAGCCTCGTATGGCTTTTGGAGTCGTTGTGGGGGGTCATGCTGGACTGCAGGGCCCAAACCTGGGCAATGCCCTGGTTCGACAGGGGAGATTCACGGCGGACTCTCGCCCTACCGTGGCCGCGAAAGCGCAGGAACGCTACCCTGACCCCTAGTAATTTTGTGTGTTGGGCACATTTCTTGTGATCCAACGTACAAGCCCGTTGCCACAGGGGCTAGTCACTGCCCCCCCACGCAATCCACCCCCCCCAACCCGGAAGTCATGCTCTCCACCATAGGTCGTTTTTCACTCCTAACTTTGCCGCTCGTCGTCGGCGTTTCATTGCTCGCCAGCTGCGGATCCAACGCCGAAGACACAACCAGCGCATCTGAATCAAAGACACTTTTTTTCAGCGCCATCCCCGATGACAACAAGACCGAGCTGGCTTCTCGCTACCAGCTCCTGGCCGACTACCTGACCGAAAAACTTGAAGTCCCGGTCTCGTACAACGCCAGCTCGAGCTACACCGCCTCGGTCGAAGCTTTCAAAGCCGGCGATATTCAATTGGCATGGTTCGGTGGAGGCTCCGGCGTGCAGGCTCGCAACGCTGTCGAAGGTGCCCACGCGATCGCCCAAGGGAAGGTGGACCCCAAGTACAAGTCCTACTTCATCGCGAACGTGAATTCGGGCCTGACCCCCTCCGACTCTTTCCCCATGGAAATGGAAGGCAAGACCTTCGCATTCGGTAGCCCTGGCTCCACCTCAGGGCGCATCATGCCCGAGTACTTCCTAAAGCTAAACACAGGCAAGGGTCCCGAAGAGTTCTTCGGTCACCCCAACAAGTTTTCCGGAAGCCATGACCTCACCGCGGAATGGGTGCAGGACGGCACGGTTCAATGCGGAGCCATGAACTATAAAACTTACGACCGCTTGGTCGCGAGCGGCAAGATCGATCCCGCCAAATGCATTAAAATCTGGACCACCCCCGACTACCCCGACTACAACTGGACCGCCCACCCCGATCTGGACAAACGCTTCGGCGCGGGCTTCACCGCCAGGTTGCAAAAGGTCCTAGTCGACATCACCGATCCAAAAATCCTGAAGGCGCTGGATCGCCCCGAAGGACTCATTACCGCCACCAGCGCGGACTTTGATACGGTTGCGACTAAAATGAGGGAATTGGGCCTGCTGCGCTAATCCGCTCTACTCGCCTTTTCGCTCAGCATGGAACCCGTTTTCGAAGTCAAGGATCTCGAGCTCTCTCTAGGAGGGAATCCGATCCTGAAAGGCTTGACCTTCACTGTAGAGCCCGGAGAACGCATCGCGTTCCTCGGGCCTAGCGGTGCTGGTAAAACCTCCCTGCTGCGCGTTCTGGCCGGAAACCACCAGCCCACTTCGGGGCACGTGCACACCCTCGGAACTTGCCTGAGCGAGCTCAAGCCAGTGGGCATCCGTAGGGTGCGCGCTCATATGGGTTTCGTGCACCAGGACCTGGCCCTGGTACCGAACCTGAGGGTTTTGCAAAACGTTTTGGCAGGACGCCTAGGTCGCCAAAAAGTGTTCGGTGCCCTGCGATCCTTGCTTTGGCCGAGCAAGGAAGAAATATNYASTGNMTRCKMANWSCTNNANNANTTAKGCATCGRYRRCARRYYGTNAYGAGNYKMACGCTNCTSSCKSTNYKSMRGCKAAMWGNCARCKSGYGGCCCTGGCCCGGGCGCTTTATCAAAGCCCCAAAGCCCTGCTAGCTGACGAACCCGTTTCGGCGGTRGACCCGGSCCGCTCRCGGGACYTGATCGCACTGCTCACGAGCGTGGCCCAGGATCGCGAACTGCCTCTTTTGGTGAGCTTGCACAATCCGGATYTGGCTCGGCAGTACTTCCCGCGCTTGATTGGATTGCGYGAAGGMCGCATCGCWTTCGACCTWCCTTCCGAAAAGGTCACCGATGCCCTTCTAGACGAGCTCTATCGCCTTCCGGGCAAAGCTCGAGGGCTCCTAAGCACCCGGCCATGAGCGCGCCTCCCACGCCCAAGCCRCGCTTCAAACGCAGATATGCCCTGGYCCTCCTGGCTATCGTCGGATTCCTAGCCGCCTATGGGCTGAACCTACATTGGAAAGGRCTGCTGCCCCGTGGCGAAGGCTTCGTGCTTTGGAAACGCTTCTTCAAYGCGGCCCTGCATCCAGCGATCACCTACGAGAGCGCCAATGTGGTGCAAGGCACTCCCCCATTYCTRCTGGTGGTGCTGAAGTCCATTCTRCGAACGGTYGAATTCGCAGTGGCYTCCATGGGACTGGCCTTGATCGGCGGTTTGGGGTTGGGYGTCCTAGCCTCCCATAGYTTCTGGGAAAGCGCCCTGGGCGCCGGATCCCGGGGCCGCAAAACGCGCAACCGGCTGCGCATCCTCTTYCGMACCATTTCGGCCATGCTRCGCAGCGTGCACGAATTGCTGTGGGNCATWCTMTTCCTGGCAGCCATCGGWCAAAATTCCAGCGCGGCTTTGCTGGCACTCACCCTGCCCTTTACCGGCATYTTGGCCAAGCTCTTCTCYGAGATCATAGATGAAGCSGCCACCGAACCCTCCGCGGCACTGGAAGGCCTTGGCTGTCACCCGGGCATGGCCCTGCTCGTGGGTCGGCTCCCTATCGCCTGGCCAGACATGGCGGCCTATGGTTTCTATCGTTTCGAGTGCGCACTGCGCTCTTCCGCCGTGCTCGGCTTCTTTGGTTTTCAAACCATGGGCTACCACTTGGAGCTCTCGTACAACAGCCTGCACTACCGGGARGTGTGGACTCTGCTCTACGCMCTGCTCATTCTGGTTTGGCTTTTGGAGCGCTGGAGCGGCGTGCTGCGCAGGAGTGCAACGCAATGAACGTCATGCGCAAACCGGATCCGAGCCCGGCCCAGCGGCAACAAAATTGGGAGCGGGTGCAGTTCCTCAAAAAGCACCGCCCGCAAAACCGACCGGCCCAAATCTCGGCAGCGGTCTTCCTGGTGATGGCCCTATTTTCCCTATGGCACCTGGACCTCCAGTGGGGACGATTGTTTGCAAGTGAATCCGAACCGGGCTTGCTGCGCTTTATCAACCAGGACATTCGGCCCTATGTCACGCGCCAGCCCGATTGGACCTGGGGCGACCTGGGTCTCTGGCTGTTTGGGGCCCTAAAGGACTACGGGCTGCGCGCCACCTGGGGCACCCTGCTGCTGGCCACCGCGGCTATTGGGCTGGCCGGCTTTGGAGGATTGCTGCTAGCACCCCTCGCCGCCCGGACCCTCACGGTGCCCGACCCTTATATGGGGCCCCAAAACGGAGCGCGCTCCCACCTGTCCTCAGCGGTCCGTGCCCTCTGCTTGGCCATGCGAGCCCTGCCTGAATACGTTTTGGGTTTCCTACTCCTGGCGCTGCTAAGCGGCTCTACCTGGCCGGCGGTCTTGGCCCTGGCCTTGCACAATGCGGGCATTCTTGGGCGCCTCTTTGGGGACAGCCTGGAGGATGTGAGCAGCGCTCCCATGCGCGGATTGGCAGCGGGCGGCGCCAGACCCTCCGGAATGCTGCTCTTCGGGGCCGTTCCCCAGGCATTTTCCCGCTGGTTAGCCTACTTCTTCTACCGCTTCGAAACCTGCGTGCGCGAGGCCACCGTGCTCGGCATGCTAGGGGTCATCTCCATTGGCTACTACGCCAAGGAAATGAGAAGTCGGCAATTTTATGATGAGCTCTTCGTACTCGTGCTGCTCGGTGCCCTCCTGGTGCTGCTAGCGGACGCCCTTTCCGGCTGGCTTAGAAGCCGCCTGCGAAAGGGCTGAGCCTTTCTGCCCCCACCTGTCAAAGCTGTCCAAGCTGCCCAAGTCTATGACCCAACCCGCCATTGAGATTCGAAACCTGGACAAGCGCTACGGGAAGGTTCACGCCCTACGCTCGATCAGCGCCACCATCCCCGCCGGGCCCGTGGGACTCTTAGGACCCAACGGGGCGGGCAAAACCACCATGCTGAAGCTCTTGCTCGGCATGCTGTCCCCCGATGGAGGCGAAGCCAAAATCATGGGGCTCAACCCGGCCAGCCGCAAGGACCGCCTAGCCATCCGTCAGAGGGTCGGCTACATGCCGGAAAGCGATTGCCTGATCCCAGGCATGAGCGCGGTGGAGTTGGTGGCCCTACTCGGAAGGCTTTCAGGCATGCCGGGTCCCGACGCAATGACCCGGGCCCATGAGGTCCTGGATTACGTGGGCACCGGAGAGGAGCGCTATCGGAAGAACGAAGAGTACTCCACGGGCATGAAACAACGCATCAAACTGGCCCAAGCCTTGGTGCACGACCCGCCGATCCTGTTGCTCGACGAGCCCACCAATGGCCTGGACCCCAAGGGCCGAAAATACCTGCTGGACCTGGTCGCTGACCTGGGTCGCAACCAGGGCAAGCACGTCTTGCTCTGCACCCACCTGCTGCCGGACGTGGAGCGCACCTGCGACCACGTCATCGTTATGAATCAGGGTCGAATCGTTCAGCAAGGACGAATCGACGCGCTCACCGAAACCACCGCAAACCTGGTGCACCTCACCTTCGACGCACCTTCAGAGGAAGTCGGGGTAGCCTTCACGCAACGGGTTCGCGCAAGCGGAATCGAGGTTCAGGACGTTCGAAAAAACACCCTGCACTTACTGTTCCAAGAGGATGAAGTCCCCGTGGACGGACTCTTTGCAATGGCTCAAACAAGTGGCGTCATCATCACCCACATCGTCCCCCAGAAATCGACCTTGGAAGACGCCTTCATGAAAGCCATGGAACTGGACCCTAACACATCTGAACCCGTCGCTGCCGGAGGTGATCGCTAGTGAAAGCCACCACACACACAGAGCTGTACCGGCGCTATGAGAAAACGCTCAACCCGCGCCCCCCGGTCGAGCTCATCCTCGCCATCTCCGGGGTCAAACAGGGCTTTCGCAAAAAGATCCAGGCCTTGATGTCATTTGGGCCTTCCGCCATCGTGGCTCTGATAGGGTGCGTCACCGTGCACTTCAGTTTCACGTTGCAGGAGCTCGCTGGTTCCCAAGTAGGTGGAGCGGATATGAGCCAGAGCATCCAATCGACTTTGGGTTCGGTGACCGAGAACATATATCGATTCATGGAGATCGAACAGTTTTTCGCGTTCATGACCCTGGCTTGGTATGGATCGCGCTTAATCGCGGATGACCGCCGCCTCTCTGCCAACCTGCTCTACTTCGCCAGGCCCATCACGCCCATGCGCTACATCCTGGGCAAACTAGGCGCCGCCGGCACCTTCGGCACACTGACCCTGCTGGCGCCTGCCCTACTGATCTGCGCACAAGCCGCAGTTTCCTCACCGGACTGGATTTTCCTCACGGACAACAACGGTGTGATTCTCGCGGTCTTTGGATACTGCCTCTTTTGGATGCTCGTCATGTCGAGCGTGATCTTGGCCATTTCCAGCTGCGTAAAGCGCAGGAGCCTGGCCTTGGTTGCGGCATTCGTATTCACGTTCCTGACCCACGGCATCAGCAAGGTATTGGCGGAAGCCACCGATACAGCGAACTACAGCCTGATGAGCCTGCTCCACAATTTCCATGTGATTTCGAGATGGCTTTTCCATGAAAGCAATTTCATCACCGACCTGGTTCAAAGCAATAGCGGGATGGGAAACAGCACCGGTGACAGTGTCCAGGGCAGCT
>JAESRM010000249.1 GCA_016764635.1 Planctomycetota bacterium | reverse complement strand
CCTTACTTGCTGGTGGTCATGTCCAATTGCATTTCGCCGGACATTTCCATGTGCATGATGTTTTCCATCTGCTGGCCCATGGCGTCGATGTTCATGTCCATGTCCATCACCATGGCGGTCTCGCCTGCGTAGGTGAAGGAGAAGACGATTCCAGCTTTGGCGTCCCAGAGGAGCATTCCTTTGCCTTCCATGTGCAGTTCCATGTCCATGCGGGCGACTTCGATTTCGACGCCTTCGGGCACGTCAGCCTCRTCCATGCCCGATGCGACCAGCTCGGTCAAGTCGGTGACCGAGTCGATGTTGAGGGTGATTTCGATGGCCAGGTACTCGTTGCCATCGGCCTCTCGCTTGCCCACGTACTTGCACTTGACTTCGCCTTCGATGGAATCGCCGAACAGGTTGCTCAGGTCGGACATCATCTCGGCGTCGGGGCCGCCAGGACCGCTTTCGCCGTCAATTTCAACGTCCCACTGGAGGTTGCCGCCGGGGGCGAAAGTGGAGATCAGGACGGTGGTGTCAGCGGTCCATTCGTCGTCGATGGAAACCTCGCCTTCGGGAAGGAAGCCGCGCAGGTCCATGTCCTCGTTCAGGCCGGTGAGCCACTCTGCTTCGCCCTCGGAGTCTTCGTCATAGGCCAGGGCGTACTCGCCCTTTTCATCGTCCCAGCTGAAGACCACGGTCAGGTCGTTGAGCTTGGAGTTTCCTTCTCCGTTGGCGTCCATGTTCTGGTCGTTGCCCATGACGGAGACGGCGGACTCGGTCTTGAGTTCCATGGTGCCGTCCTTGAAGGTGCGGACCAGTTTGGTGGGCTTGGAGCCGTCCATCTTGGAGTACAGGTCGGTGACCGTAATGCTCTGGGTGGAGTCCACGCTCATCTCCATTTCCATGCCCATGTCGTTGCCGTTCATCGACATGGTCATGTCGTCGAGCTCGAATTCCTGGGCCAAGACGAAGGTCTTGGTGATGGTGGTGCCTTCGGCGGGGGCGAAGGTCACGCTGTCCCCGCGGGGGGCCATGGAGATCAGGAAAGGGGTGGCAAGGGCCAGGCCAGAGAGCAGGATGTGCTTGGTTTTCATCGCGATTTGGGGGGGAGTTGAGGGCCTTGAGGGGCCCAGCCGGGACGTTTTCGAAGCCGTGGGATTGCTTCGAGGGGGAGGGAATGGGGCGCTGGGGCCCTCTTCCGTGCGGTTTCTGACACCACGACACCTGGATACGGGTCTTCAGGCAAGAGATTTCCCCAAAGCTGGAGCAGATTGGCCCTCAAAGGGGGCAGCGCGCTGGGCCAGGGCGGCGATGTGCACAAATGGCCGGCTCGACTGGGACGGGGTGTCCGTCCGAGGAGTCCCGGAGCGCAGCTTGCCATATGGGCAGCTGCCTGGCCGCTAGAAACTAGCGGGCTGCAAAGGCCACCAGACCGAAGACCAGCATCATGATGAGCATGGTTACGGCAGCGGGGGCGGTGCTTTTGGTTGCGAGGTGGGGAGGCATAGGGGTGAGCGACTTCGCTCGGCATCAGACTAGGGCAATCGTGAGTCTTTTGCCGTTCCGTGGGGATCTGACGAGGAAACTGTCACAAAATAAGGCATTCTTCGTGCGCCTTGCCGATCATATGGGGGTTGGGGGTCCTACAGCCCCTTTCCAAGCCGTTAGGGAAGGTGGGCCGGAGATCTTCCGGGAAGCCCCCCTGGGCGCCCCCCCCGGGCATCCTCTAACCGAACCCCACCGATCGCCCCGAGCGGTCATTTCAAGATGCTAGACCGAGCGCCAGACCACAATCCTGACCTGGATCCCAACGCCAAGCGGACCTTGACCAAGGTCGTTGCGACCATCGGGCCGGCCTCCGAGGACCTGGTGGGCGAGCTGATCGACGCTGGCCTGTCTGTGGCTCGATTGAATTTCAGCCACGGTACGGATGAGGACCACCGCAGGCGCGTGATCAAGATCCGAGCCGCAGCCCAGGAGCGCTTGATGGCCATCGGCATCCTGGCGGACCTGCCCGGGCCCAAGATGAGGACGGGTAGCTTCAAAGAAGGCTCCATCAATCTGGCCGAGGGCGAAACGGTGCGCTTGCGGGCTGGAGATGGGGAAGCCGTGGATGGCGAGGTCCTTGTCAATGTGAATGACCTGGCCGAGAAGGTACAAGCCGGGCACCGCATCTACCTGGCCGATGGGCTGGTCGAAGTGGTGTGTGTGCGTGTGGAAGGGGACACGGTGGTCGGCCGCGTGGTGCGCCCCGGACCCGTGGGCACGCGCAAGGGCGTGCACCTGCCCGACTCGGATGTGAACTACGAATTGCCCACGGATGAGGATCGCCGTTTGATCAAGCTTGGCAATGAGCTGGGTGTGGACTTCTTCGGCATCAGTTTTGTGGGCAACGCGGAGGAGGTCCGCGAGATTCGTTCCCTGGCGGATGGCCAACATATGGTGTCCAAGATTGAACGCTTGTCCGCGATCAGCAACCTGGATGAGATCATCGAGGAGAGCGACGGCATCATGGTGGCGCGTGGCGACTTGGGCGTGGAATTGCCCCTTTCCGAGCTGCCCTTGGCCCAGAAAGCCATGATCGAATCTGCGGTCAAAGCCGGTAAGTATGTGATCACGGCCACGGAGATGCTGGAGTCCATGATCCACTCCAGCCGGCCCACCCGCGCGGAGGTTTCCGATGTGGCGAACGCGGTTTTGRACGGCAGCGACGCGGTCATGCTCAGCGCCGAAACCGCCGTGGGGGACTACCCGGTCGAAGCCGTGCGCACCATGGCCGAAGTCGCTCGCGCTGCAGAGAGATCGCCGCGCTACGCAAAAGCCCCCGCACTCAAGCTCGATCCGAAGGACACGCACTTCTTCAATGCGACCGCCATGGCCGCGGTCCAAGTGGCCACGGCCCTCGATGTACCCCGCATTATCTGTTTTACTGAAACCGGCAACACAGTGCGCCACCTATCCAGATTTCGGCCCAAAGCCGAAATCGTGGCCCTCTGCCCGAATCAGGAGATCGTCAATCGCATGTCGGTCTTGTCACACGTTCGCGCACTCCTGTTCCGTCGTGAGCCGAGCCTTGAGGACATGATTTACATGGCCGCCGAGATGCTCGTCGTTCGAGGCATCGCCGAATACGATGAACAAACGGTCATCGTGGCCGGAGTTCCCCCGGGTGTAGCCAAGTCAACCAATGTGATGAAGCTCCACCGCATCGGCGAGGAAGTGCGCTTCCATTAACATTAAAGGGTGGGGGGCTGCTGGCGGTAACCGGGGCTCCACTGGGCTCCACTGGGCTCCACCGGGCACCTCGCACCCCCGAACTGCCAAGGTGATCCGGACGGGAGCCCTATTAATCGGGTCGACCTGGCGTTTGAGTTCAATCCGTAGCGTATTTGTAGGTCTTTGCGGGGCATGGGGTTAGCGCAACGGGGTGGTTGGAAATTCCTGGGAGGCGCGTTGTGGCTTGAGCCTGGGTTGGCGGATCACTAGATTGGCTCGCCCTGACCGAGGTTTCTAGCGCTGGGCTCTCCATCCATAGCGCTGACCAGGTTGCCAGGAGTCTCGCTTGTGGCACTCCGTTTCAATGCTCAATCGCTTCCAATTCAGTCGCCTGCGTCCCCGCCGACGTAGCACAGGTCCCGCCAAGGATTCCCAGCGCTCCCAGGCCAAGGCGCCCGCACGCGTAATTTGCATCGCCAGTGGTAAGGGCGGCACGGGCAAAAGCGTGATGGCCTCCAACTTGGCCTTGGTGCGCACGCGCATGGGGGAGAAGGTCTTGCTAGTAGACTTTGATGCTGGCTTGGCCAACGCTCACTTGCTGCTCGGGCTGGCACCTGACTTCGATCTGGGCCATGTGATGGAAGGCCGCGTTTCGGCACATGACGCCCTCGTGGAAGGTCCCTTGGGCATGAAGCTGCTCTCCGGTGGAGTGGGACGGGACGCACTGATCAATCCGACACGTCGCGAGTTGGATCGCCTCTTTAAGGCGTTGCGCTGCATGGAGGATGAGTTCGATCTCATCATCATCGACCACGGCGCAGGTATGGGTTACAGCACGGTCGCCCACTTGGCCGCGACGAGTACTTTGATTTTGGTCACGAATCATGAGGTCACCGCTTTGTCGGATGGCTACGCGCTTTACAAACGAGCCATGATGGTCAACAAGACCTTGCGCGTGGGCTTGGTCGTGAACCGGGCGCCCGATGAACGCTTGGCGACCGCGGCTTGGGAACGTTTCCGCGCGGCTTCGCAGCGATTCTTGGGATTGCAACCCGAATTTATTGGTTGGGTTCCAGCGGACCCAGCAGTGGGACATAGCGTGCAAGCGCGTGTTCCTGCGGTCATGAGTGCACCCGATAGTGCTGCAGCGAAAGCGATCTCTGCCGTTGCGAGGTGGACGCCTATTGACCACGCACGTACAACAAGTGCATTCTACGAGCGGGCGCGCAAAGCCCTACGCTGATTTGGCGTAGGACCCGCGTCTCTTTCCCGCGCACTTTGAGGAAGGAATCCGGATCCCCGGGCCTCCCTTGCGCTCGCCGAGACTTCCTTCGCCATGAATCTTTCGCGTAGTCACAGCTCCGGAGGCAGGATGCAGATCCTTTCCTTTGTCAATCAGAAGGGCGGGTGCGGAAAGACGACCACTGCGATCAACCTGGCAGGGGCCCTCGCGGCCCGGGGCGAGCGCGTCTTGGTCGTGGATCTGGATCCGCAAGCCCACGCCACGATGGGGCTCGGTTGTGACGGGTCGGAGGGTGCCACGGTTGCCGAGGTGCTCTTGGATGAGGCCTACATCGAGCAAGCCATTCGTGATGCACCCGGTGGTCTGCACCTCTTGCCGTCCAAGCCTCGCCTGAATGAGTTCGAGGAGCGCAGCGAGCGTTTGATCCATCCCGAGCAGCGCCTGCGTATCGCATTGGACGCGGTTCGTGATCGTTACGATTATGTGGTCGTGGATTGTCCCCCGCGCACGGACGGTGTGCTGTGCGCCAACGCCATGTACGCATGCACCACAGCCCTGCTTGTGGTCGAGACCGGAGCCTTCGCCTTGCAAGGCGCTTTGCAGGCTCTCAAGGTCTTGGACGAGGTGGGTGAAAACCAAGGACGCGATTACGCGATCCGCGTGGTGGCGACCCTGTTCGACCGACGCACTCGCTTCGCGCGCGAACTCTTGGTCGCCTTGCACGGGCGCTTTGGTGAAGCGATGTTCGACACGGTCATTCGCACCAGCGTTCGATTGCGGGAGGCTCCCGCCCTGGGCACAACGGTCAACTTGCTCGACCCGAGCTGCCGCGCCACCGCGGACTTCGCAGCTTTGGCTAGCGAGGTCATTGAGGTCACAGCACACGATGCGGAGGCCAGTCCGTTGAGCGCGGGCATGTCCGGCCCCGTTTCATCCAAATCTACGGAAGAAGTTTCCCGCAGGGTTGCCCCGGCCGGTCCTACTTTTTCGGAGTCGGGTTCGTCCGCGGAAGTCTAGTTCCGAACCTGCTCGTATCTACACACGCACACCACGCCGCAACGAACCCATCAAAGGCACACCATGGATTCTCTAGCACTACTTTGCACCCTGCACGCCGACGGCCCTGCGACCTTGCGTCGTTTGAGGAAGGCGGGTTGTCAATCCCTCGCGGACATGGAGCGAGTCGGTGCAGACGGCATTGCCGAGCTGCTCTCTATTCCGCCCGCAGTGGCCCGTCGCCTGGTGCGCGAGTCGCGTATCTTGAATGAACGAGTGGGTGGGGACCCTCTGGATACGGAAGAGGCGCCCGAAGGCATGGCCGTGGCCCCGCTTGGCAATGCTCAGGCCCCCTTGACCGAAAGTTCAGATCTAGATGACAAGGATCGTGATCTGATTCGACAGGTCCTCGGGGATGCCCGTCCGGTGGGCGGATTCCGCAGCGAACAGCCCGCGATCGAGGTGCCGGAGCCCGTTGAGGTCGAGCCCCTCGGCGGTGCGTTCAGCTTCGAGGGCAACGCCCAGGTTGAGCCGGTGGAAACCGAGCGAGAGAGTCGTGGGCAGCAGCACATTCTCTTGGGGCGCGTGGATGGCCTGGACGAGAAGGTTGCGGCCAGCTTGTCCGATGCGGGCATCGAGACCCTGACCGGTTTGGTCGAAGCGGACGCCAGCAAGTTGGCGCGTGCCACAGGTTTGGCTTTTGGTCCCTTGCGACGCCTTCAATTCTTGGCCCGCAAGAGTTTGCAGGCCGGTGGCGAGGTTTCGATCCCCGTGCCCGCYGCAGAGAARCACGTGCYGCYYRCWCWGYCGGAKKCKATKCCCGAGGCGGAMGGTACSGTCGCKAGTTTYATCTTGCCCCGACCCGCCCAGTTCACAGGYTTGCARGCCCANGNNGNNYCGNAACCGGWRGYCGCRCCGGAGATCGTTTCACCCATGGCGCCGAGTCCGGTCGCCGAAGATCCTTTCGCCAAGGAGACATGGCCCGAGGCCAAGATGCCCCAGATCAAAGCGCTTGAGCCGGAGGCCGCAGGCCCCATGGCCGACGAGCTGCCCAAAACTCCGGCGCCCCAACCTCTGGGCCGGTGGATGCCGCGCGGAATGCGCGAAGCGCAAGCCCACACCGAGGAGTGCAAGGAGCCCGAGCCCGTGCTSRTTCCGCCSCCGCCGCCGCGCAGATTCTGGGAGCCCAAGCGCTTTTGGGAGGCCCGCAAGAACAAGCGCATGGCCGCTGCGGAAAGTGTAGGAGCCGAGGGCTTGAAGGAGACGGAGAACTTGCAAGGTGGCAACCTACCGCCCGCACCCGCTCCGGTGGACTCGGTCGGTGGGGGAGAAGTCCCCAGCACCCAAGTGCCCATGCCCTCAGCGAAGGATTTGGGCGACCTGCGTTGGGACTTCCGCGAGCCCCAATTCCGACCGGAATCCGGCGGAAAAGGTGGCTTCCAATTTGAGGAGCCCGGGGGCCAGGAGCCGGAAGGCGACTCCTCTGGACCCTTCGCCTGAACAGGGCACCTGCGGCCCATACAATGGGATAACGAACGAAAAGGCCTGCAAAGAATGTTGCAGGCCTTTTTCGTGGGCCATCCCTCGATAAATTTGGTGGCCCTGGGTCTGACGCCGCGAACTCCAGGCGCCTATACTGGCAGAAACCATGAGCCACCCCACAGAGACCATGAGCCACGCCCTGATTGGGTCCGCCCGCCAAAGACCTTCCGAAGACCCTATTTTTGCGATTCACGGGGAGGCTGTCAGTCGCGCTGCGGCGGGTGAGACGATCATCGACGCCAGCTTGGGAACCTTGATGGATGAGGACGGCGGCCTGTCGGTGATGCCCTCGGTCGTGGACGCCATGCATGCGGTGGATCCCGCGCGTGCTGCGGCCTATGCGCCGATCTCCGGTGAGAAGGCCTTCAACGACGCGGTCATCCAGGATGTGTTCGGACCCGCGGGCTTGGCGGATCAAGCCGCTTGCGTGGCTACCGCTGGCGGCACAGGTGCCGTGTACCACGCGATCAATAACTTCCTCGATCGAGGCGAATGCCTGCTGACCACGGACTACCACTGGGGTCCTTACGGCACGATCGCGGACCAGGGTGGGCGAGGCGTCAAGACCTTCCGCATGTTCAATGACGAGCGGCGTTTCGATCTGGAAGCCTTGAAGGAAAGCCTAGAGAGCTTGGCCAAGACCCAGAAGCGCATCCTCCTGATCCTGAACTTCCCCTGCCACAATCCCACGGGTTACAGCTTGGGCGAAGAGGAGTGGAAAGGGGTCGTACGCATCTTGAAAGAGGTGGATCGCGCCACTCCGATCGCTCTGCTTTTGGACCTGGCATACGCGCGCTACGGTGCGCCGGGTACGGATGCCTGGGTGCATCACATCGCCGACCTGACCGAGCACATGCCCGTTTTGGCKGCTTGGTCTGCTTCYAAGACMTTTGCCCAATATGGGGCGCGTACGGGTGCTTTGGCCGTGGCCATGGCGGATGCCGTCGAGCGCAAACGCATCGAGAACGCGCTTTCGTACACCGGCCGCGGAACCTGGTCCAACTGCAATCACCTGGTGATGTTGGCAGCTATCGACCTGCTGGTGGATCCAGTCATGCGCAAGCGCGTGGAAGCGGATCGTGGAGCCCTGTTGGATATGCTGAGCGAGCGCGTGGAGATCTTCAACCGGGAAGCTGTCAAAGCCAAGCTGAGCTACCCCCGCTATGAAGGGGGCTTCTTCGTCATCGTTTTTACGACCGATCCGGAGGAAACCGTGCGGCGTTGCAATGCGGAAGGCCTTTACGTGGTGCCTATTAAGGGGGCGGTTCGCATCGCCCTGTGCGCCACGCCCAAAAACGTGGTCAAGCCCATGGTCGAGATCCTGGGTCGGGCCGTGGCGGGCCTGCAGGAGGCCAACTGATGCCGGTGCGCGTCGTGGAGCACGCCTACGGCAAGCGGGTTTGCATCCTGGACAACCCCTGGATGCATAGCGCCTTGGCCCGGCTGGGCAGCGCSGACACCAGTCACACCGARTTGATGTTCCTGCTGAGGGCGGTGTACGGCTGCCTGTCCCAGGTGGCATTTGGCGCGCACTTGCCCACGGTTCGTCAGGCGCGACCGACGCGCATGGCTGAAGCCCACCCCAAGGATGGRTCCTGGGTGGGGGAGGCSCTGGAYCCYAGCGCCAAGGTCGTCGTGCTGGACGTGATTCGTGGYGGCATGGTGCCGGCCCAGGTGTGCTTYGAGCTGCTCACGGCMGTCCTRCCCGTGGAGAACCTGCGTYTGGACCACCTAAACATGGCTCGCAARTCTGATGCACAGGGCCAYGTGATAGGCGTGGATTTGACCGGCAGCAAGGTGGGCGGCAGCCTGGAGGGCGCCACCCTCGTGTTGCCCGATCCGATGGGCGCCACGGGCGGGACGCTTGTGAAAGCCATCGAATATCTGGTGGAGCACCACGGAAAGCCGGCGCAAATCCTGGCTCTGCCTATGATTGCGACACCCGAGTTCCTCAAAACGGTGCTTGCCGCCTTCGACAATATCTGGGTTTATGCGGCCCGCGTCGACCGGGGTTTGTCCCCGGCGGATGTGCTCGAAACACCCCCTGGGACCCACTGGGAGCGGGAAAAGGGCTTGGACGAGCACAGYTATAWYGTGCCRGGTGCAGGYGGCTTGGGCGAGGTWTTGAACAATTCTTGGTGTTAGCCTGAACAAATAGGGCCCAGCTCCTTGTATCGTTTCGGACTCAAGAGGAAAAGAGATGCCCTTTGGGCTCACCTCTTTCGACCCGTCGTGTACACTTCCGGGCCGTTTCGTAAACCGCATCCCCAAAATACAAGAGAATCATCCATGACTTACGTCGTCACCGAGCCCTGCGTCAAGTGCAAGTTCACTGATTGCGTGGACGTATGTCCTGTCGACTGTTTCGTTGAAGGCGAGAACTTCCTCGCTATCAACCCGGATGAGTGCATCGATTGTGGTGCATGCGTACCCGAATGCCCCGTAGAAGCTATCTACGAGGAAACCGAGGTACCCGCCAAGTGGTCGGATTACGTAGAACTGAACACCAAGCTAGCTGCTCAATGGCCCGCCATCACCGCCCGCAAAGACGCCATGGAAGGCGCCGAAGAGTGGCGCAATGTGGAGTCCAAGCGCGAGCAACTTAGCGAGGAAGCGTTCGAAGGGTAAACTCAACTTGCACCCGCTGTGGGTGCTTGTTTGTCAATTAGATTTGCTGCCGGTAGGGGCCCTTACATCTCGTAGGGGTCAGGGACCGGGGCCGCGTCGTGCTCTTGAAGGTTTCATGGGTTTCGCCGCAAACCACCGCAGAAAAGCGGAGAAAACCATGAACCAAGAAGAGTGTAAGGACCCCCAAAACGGGGCCCTGAAGAACGATTGTATATCTACGCCTGACACTGCACCCGTGCAGTCCGCTGGCTATTCCGAAATCCCCGGTGTTCCCGCACCCGCATCTGCAGAGGTGGCCGTCGAGGTGGCCGTCGAGGTTGCCGTGCAGGTCGAAGAAGCGGTCGCGACCCCCGAGCCGGCAGCGCCTGTCGAGCCGGAAACTTCTGTCGAGCAGGAAGTGGCCGTCGAGCAAGTGGTGGAAACTCCCGCCGCTGAAGTCGAAGCGCCCGCAGCCGAAGATGTCGTTGAGACTGCCGAAGTTGTCGAGGTTGTCGAAGAGGCCGCCGTCGAAGTGACTGAAGAAGCCACCGAGGTCGCTGTTGAAGCCACCGTCGAAGTTGCTGTCGAAGTTGCTGCGGAAGTTGCTGTGGAAGTCACCATCGAAAAGGTTGTCGAAGTGGCACCCGAAGTCGTGGTTGAAGAGACTGTCGCGGAAACGGAAGTCGAAGCAGAAGTCGTGGTCGACGAAGACCCCGCCAGCCTCGCACGCATCCCCGCGCCCCTGCGCGAGGCCATGGAGGGTCAGAAGTACACCGCTTTGACCCCCGTCCAGGTCTCCGCCATGCAGGCCCTCTCCGAAGGCCGCGACCTGCGCATCACCTCCCAGACCGGATCTGGCAAGACCGTGGCCCTGGGCCTGGTCATGGCTGAAGACCTGATGGAAGAGGCCAAAACTGTTCGCTCCAACAAGCGCGTCGTCGGCCCCGCCGCCTTGGTCATCGCGCCCACCCGCGAGCTTGCGATGCAAGTGCAGCGTGAGCTCATGTGGCTCTACGGCCCGGTCCCGCGCTTGCGCGTGGAATGCGTCACCGGTGGCACGCCGGTCGGCCCCGAGCGCCGCAAGCTTGAGGGCAGCCAACCCGCAGCATCGCCGAGCTTGTTCAAGTTGGTTCGAACCATCAACCAAAATTCTTCGCCGCCCGCAACACCCATCGC
>JAESRM010000027.1 GCA_016764635.1 Planctomycetota bacterium | reverse complement strand
TGGATGAAAGGTAACCAATGTTCCCTTCAAGGTGGTATTCTCTCCAGTTGGTTTTGCAGGGTATAAAGCTTTTCCCTTTGAAAATTCTTGTTCCCAAATTTTACCATCGATATAAACAGTTGCCTTTAAATGGTCGGATAGTGCATTYACAMMMGAAACACCCACGCCGTGCAACCCACCCGAGACCTTGTAGGCATCATCGTTGAACTTACCACCAGCGTGAAGCTTGGTGAGAACCACTTCGACCGCTGGGATGCCCTCTGCCTCATGTATATCGATAGGAATTCCACGACCATCATCCTGAACTTCGATGGATCCATCTTCGTGGAGGATCACGCGGCAGTAGGTGGCGTAGCCGGCGAGGGCTTCGTCTACCGAGTTGTCCAGTACTTCCCAGATCAAGTGGTGAAGTCCGCGCACGTCGGTATCGCCGATGTACATGGCGGGCCGGACGCGAACGGCTTCGAGGCCTTCTAGGACTGTGATGGACGAAGCTTCGTACTTGGGATTGCCTTTTTCGTTGCTGTTCATTGTGCTTGCTTCAGCTTGTAGGAAACTCGGCGGATGCGCTCGAGACCTAGGAGGGTGTTTGCTTTCTGGCGATAGGATTCGCCAGTGAACGATGCCAGCTCATGTCGCTGGGCAGAGGATTCGGTTTCAACGGTCAGGACACCGTTGCGGAATTGAACGGCTCGTGCGCGTTTGCAGAACTCGGGTCCTAGCGCCTTGCGCCAAGCATCCWAAACTGCGAAGTCACGCATCTGCTGGTCCAACCCCGTTTCCTTGAACAGGGTTTTCAGAGCTTGCTGCATGGTGGTCAAGCCACCACGTTTACGCTCTGGGGTTTTCAAGAGGTGGCTGCTGCGACGGGTCGAGTGTCGATTGTTACCGGCATGACCACGTAGCGATAGTTTGGGCCCAGAAGGAATTCTCCGGGGCTGGATGAACCGTTGAAGCGCAAGGTCAGGGTGTCCGACTCACAACGCTTGATGCCATCGAGAACGAAGTCCGGACGGAAAGCGATCTCAGCATCCTCGCCCTGGTAATCCACATCCATCGAAGCTTCAGCCTCACCACGGGAGATGGAACGCACGAAGAGATTCAAACGGCCTTCGGTCAACTGCATGCGGACGCCTTGCTCCTGACCCACGCTAGCGGCCAGCCGTAGCTTCTGTCCGAAGATGCTCTTGTCGACCTCCACCTGGAACGCGTGCTCTTCGGGGAAGAGCGCATCGTAGATGGGAAACTGACCTTCGATGACCCGCGTAAAGACTTGAGCCCCACGAGTCTTCAAGCCGATACGGTCAGAACTGAATTCGAGTTGAACCTGGTCGAGCGGATCAGCGATGACTCGACTGAACAACTGCATGCCTCKAGTCGGAACAATCAACGGATCGCAAACCACGCCTTGCGCATCCACGGGAGTTGAAACCCGWGCCAASCGACGKCCGTCGGTWGCRACCATCTGCAGGCTGTCACCTTGGAGGCTGGTTTGAATTCCGTGCATTGCGTAGCGACCCGGCTCRCGGGCAGCSGCGAACGAMGTCTGGGAAACCAACTTGGACAGAACACCGCCTTGGATGGAAATGTGTTCCTTGGCTTCGAAGCGCGGGATGACCGGAAACTCGTCCGGRTCCGCGGTGACCAGGTCGCAATGGTCCTGGTTGCTCGAGAGCCTRCAGCGAGTACCGATCATTTCGATCTGGCAGTCTTCGCCAGAAAGATCTCGAACGACCTCCATGGCTACCTTGGCWGGAATCACAACGACGCCGGTCTCACCGACTTTCACATCGTCGATGGTGTAGCGCAGGGAGACTTCCTGGTCSGTGGCCAAGAACTCCAARGCGTGATCGGTAGCTACTAGGCAYACGTTTTCCAAGACAGGGTTGGTTGTCTTGGTCGGTACCAGTTGGCTRGCGATGGATAGGGCGTCGCGAAGCTTCTCGCGGTTRCAGATGACCTTCATGGATTCGTGGGGTTCAAGAGAGGCGTGGTGTTGTTGACAAACCTCTTAAGAGTTAACTAATAGTAATCTTAAGGGGTGTGCTCCCTCGGGGACAATAGCGCCTTGAATTATCGTAAACTACTGCGATAAAAGCGGTTATAGCCTCAAGTTTGGTGTGGATGAAGTCGAAGAAGCTGTGGAGAACCTGTCGATAGGGGCTGAGTTGTCCACGGTTGTTCAGGAGGGTCTTGGAGCGGGTGGCAAAGAGCCCAAAAGACTCACAAAATACACCTGCTTGTTCAGTGCTTTTCAGCGCTGTACCAACCGGTTTTCCACAGGTTTTCCAGGCAGTATTGGGGCCCGAAACTGAGAAAACGATGGTTTGCGGCACCTTCAAGGATGAGGGAACTGCCTGGGTAGAGGGAGCTCGCATCAAGATTCCAGCTGCCTTCCGGTGAGTTCGGTGTACAGGCGCCCAACTTCTTCACAGCGCTCAGGGTTGGTCTGTGAGAGCTTCTTCAGCTTGTTGACCGCATAGACCACCGTGGAGTGATCGCGGCCGCCAAAGTGGGCTCCAATAGCCTCGAAGGAGTTGCTTGTGACCATCCGTGCCAGGTACATCGCCACGTGCCTAGGGAAGGCGATAGCGCGCGTACGTTTGGTGGACTGCAGATCGGAAGGCTTGAGATGGTAATGCTGCGTGACCGCTTGCACSACGTCTCCCAAGGTGGGGTGACCGCGTGTTGTTTTCAGTATGCTCGACAAGGCTTCGTGGGCCATCGCATGGTCAATCGGGCGATTAGACATGCTTGAATAGGCCAATAGACGTGTCACGGCGCCTTCTAGCTCGCGAACATTGCTTTCAATATTGCTCGCGATGTACTCCGCAACCGAGTGGGGGAACTCGTTGCCACGACCTATACTTTTACGCTTGACGATAGCCATGCGCGTTTCAAAACAGGGCCGTTCAAGTTCGGCGACCATGCCCCACTTGAAGCGTGATATCAAGCGCTCCTGCAGGGTGGGAATGTCCTTAGGGGGACTGTCCGACGACAGAACAATTTGCTTGCCCGCCGTGTGCAGGGTGTTGAACGTGTGGAAGAACTCTTCCTGGGTACGCTCCTTGTTCGCGAGCAAGTGAATATCATCGACCACCAACACATCCACGTTGCGGTACTTGTTTCTAAAACGCGTGGTGTCTCCGTCCTGTAGGGCGGAAATAAAGTGGTTGACGAATGTTTCGCAGGAGAGGTAGAGGATCCGGCTTTGCGGTGTCCGCTGCAGGATCATGTGGCAGATGGCTTGGAGGAGGTGAGTCTTGCCGACACCTACGCTTCCGTGTATGAAGAACGGATTGTAAGAACGCCCAGGTTGCTCTGCGGCACCCATGGCCGAGGCATGTCCAAAGCGGTTGCAGGGTCCAACCACGAAGTTCTCGAAGGTGTTGCCTGGGTTGAGCTCAATATCCGAGTTCCACAGGAGGTTTCCGCCGGCCGGCTGGGGTGCTTGGGAGGGCGCCGGTGCCGGGGGTTGGGTCTGGCTTGCCCTAGGGGTGGGTGCTGTGCTGGGGGTCACCTGGGGAACAGCGGATAACACCTCGTTCGGAATCGTGGCGGTGGAGAGTTCCGAGTTGACGCTGATGACCAGAGTGCGCTTCGTGCCTAGAACCGCCAGAATAGCGCTCTCGATAGCTGAGCGATGGTATTTGAGAATCCAGTCCTGTGTGAAGTCRTTYAGGACCGCRATYTCTARCTCGGTGTCGTTGAATCCGACCAARCTAGCGCGACCAAACCAAGTGGCGAACTGCTCSGGCTGCATGCGGTTRCAKATCGCAACYAGGAGCCCTTTCCAGAGATCTGTAAGGTCAGGCTTCTTTCCTTCCACGGAGGCGCTTACTTCGGCGGGCGGAGTGGCAKGTTTTTCATGTGTCGAGTCTTGCGACCTTGAGCTGGGCTCAGGGGTGCTTGAATCGAAAAATTGCGGGTCTTGCATAGACAAGGATCCCACCCGAAGCGAAAGAAAGGGSCTCGCAGTGGTGTTCGTGCGGGGGGGAACGCGGCGAACTCCGTGCTGGCAGYAGAGACCCAGAGGTTGGTTGTAGGAGGAGCTATCGGAAGCKWAAGAAGCRGACCRWTCCANGTTCCKRRGCNRKTGAWTTGRAAGCRGGGGGATCTTCCAAAGGATTTGGAAGAGACTTTCAGGAGGTACAAGGCCCGGGCAGGGAGGGTTGTTCTTGCTTGCGGGGGAGCGAACGCGCGGCACGTGCCGATAAAAGGCGGTGTGCAAGATTTGGGCGCGGTACCCGTTGAGCTTCGGCATTAAATGGACCGCCAATGGGGTAGTCAAACTTAACCCCCGAACTCTTCACCGACTCACCCATTCACTGCGCAAAATCAACAGTTATGACGACTACTGCAGATTCCTGACAGAATGTCCACAGCGCTGTTGATAACCGTTTTTGTCGTGCTAAGCGCCAGTGAAAGCCGGAGTCCAGCGCGTGCTTGTTGGTCACTCAAACCTACTGCTTTAAGCACGTGTGAGGGCTCCAAGGAGCCGCTTGCACAGGCTGAGCCAGCCGACGCTTGCAGGCCCAGTATGTCCAATCGGGTGACGAGAACCTGGCCATCAGTGTGGGGTAGGAGCAGGTTTAGGGTATTTGGCAGGCGCATAGGGTCCTGCAGTTGGGGCCCGTTCCGGAGGATTCCTGGGACTTTTTCCACAAGTTGTTGCCAGAGGTGGAGAAGCAAAGCACTGGTATGTATGGCGTAGGATTCCTGTTCCTTCACAGCAAGTTCCACAGCCACGGAAGCACTCACGATCCCCGCTACATTTTCGGTACCAGCCCTCAGACCCCCTTCCTGGCCTCCACCCCACTGACGCGGTTCAAGGGGGGTGCCTTGCTTCTTGTACAACAGGCCAACCCCCTGGGGCCCACCGACCTTATGGGCAGAGAAGCTAGCCAGGTCTACACCCCATTCACGCAGGCATACAGGTATGCGACCGAGGGCTTGCACGGCATCGGTGAAGAACAATGGCCGCTGCCCGGCAAAAGCGTGGTCTAAAAGGCCGCTCAGCTTGGCTAGATCRGTGACATTGCCAATCTCGTTGTTGGCGGCCATGGCRGCGASCATRTCGCCCGGCTKGCAAGCCTTTACCAGSGCCTCGAGGTCCACGTGCCCATCGCCACCTACYTCGACCTGTTCGACWYYCYGRTCKGCGCCYYTRAKGGSTCGGAGRGCTTCGAGAACGGCCGGGTGCTCCACCGTTGTYGTGATCAAGCGCGCRTCRKGCTCTAAGCTCCCCATGCCRCCTARKATGGCYAGGTTGTTTGCTTCCGTACCSCCRGAGGTGAATAGGATTTCATCCTCCAGTACACCTAGCGCCCCTGCTGTGCGTTCGCGAGCTTCATCGATCATGGCGCGTGCACTTCGGCCAGCGGCGTGCACACTAGAAGGGTTGCCTTGCAGTTGGTCGACCGCTTGCAACCAAGCTTCCTTAGCCTCCACACGCAATGGTGTGGTTGCGTTGTGGTCWAGRTAAAGAGGCTTCAAGGGTTCAGCAGTACCCTGCGGTACATATCTTCGTATAGGGCTGTGATGACCGAGCGATCGAAGCGYTTCTGWGCCTCTTGACGAGCAGCCMTCCCCATTTTTYGAGATAGGTCCTTGTCGAAGAGTAAACTGCTTARGGCTTTTGCATAAGCATCCATGTCCCCGGCCTTGGTGAGAAAACCACTGAGCCCATCGGTGACAACCTCAGGGACACCGCCAACGGAAGTGGAGACTACCGGCGTACCGCAAGCCATGGCTTCCAGGGCACTCAAGCCGAAGGATTCTTCGGCGCTGGAACTACAATAAACGTCAGCAGGGCTCAGTAATTGGGGCAGCGCATTCCTGACACCCAAGAAACGAACTCTGTCCTCAATCCCCAATTCAGCGGCGATTTTGCGACATTCCGGCTGCTCGGGTCCATCGCCTACTAACAATAAAGAGGCTTGGCGACCTTGCAGGGCTTGCGCAAAAGCACGTACCAGCCAAGGCACTTGCTTGACCGCGCGGAAGTTGCTTACGTGCACGGCTACAGGACCTCCACTGCACCAATCCCCTAAGGGCTCGTCAGACTCTTGAGGCGTGAAATGGTCCAAGTCGACGAAGTTCGGAATCACTTCGATCGCGCAGGGGGTGGAGAGGACATGGAAGTTCTCACCGGTGCGCTTTGCGAGGTCGGCGCTCACGGTCGTGACCTTGTCGCTGGCGATCAATACATGCTCGGTCAATGCGGCGTATGAGGGGTCATTGCCCACCAAGGTGATGTCCGTTCCGTGGAGGGTGGTGACCAGTTTGGGCGCGGGGTGGCCGGTATAGCCGCGCGCCGCTTCCCTAGCTAGATAGGCACTGACCGCGTGCGGGATCGCATAGTGTGCATGCAGGATGTCGAAACCCACTTTACGATGCACATCCAGAATCCGCGAGGTGATCGCCAAGTCGTGGGGTGGAGAAGAGAACAGCGGGTAGGGCACGCCTTGGGCCACATGCATCTCCACCGGACCCGACGAACGCGCCAATCGCGGAGGGACGTCGTGTGAAAAGAGATGCACATCATGTCCGCGGTCGCCCAGAGAGAGAGCTAACTCACTGGCGACAACCCCCGAACCACCATAGGTCGGATGGCAAACCACACCTATTTTTAAAGGGGTCGTGATGGCTTCAATCCTCTTGGTTTTGCTGGGACTTACGAGTCCAACGGTCCTCGCCAATGTAGTTTGCGAAACCCATCACAGGTGTGGGTTTTGGGCGCATAAGGACTGGCTCCGAAGATGTGTCTTCCACCCGCTCTTCAGGCTCCAAATCCACAGCGATAGAGGGTGAAGTTTCGGGATCCTCAAGCAAAGTAGCGGTTGCGGTGTTTCCGAGCTCCTCTAGAGCTAACGCCTCCCCAGGGGTGGCCAATTCAGCTTCTGGAGTCACTGTGAGGGAGTTCTCGACAACGGGTTCGGACCCGAGGCTTTCGGGGGCCAAAGTATGGGCTACCGGAGGGGTTTCAAGCCCGAGGCCACTCGCTTGGGGACTTTCAGCACTCTCAGACTCGACGCGTAGGACCTGTGTGTTTTCAGGCTTGATGCGGGGGAGCTCGTAAGTGGCTAGTTCGGCATCGACGCCATCATTGGCGCGGGTGGTCGTATCAGCAACCGGGCCCCCATCGATGGGGTCAACTTCCGGTTCCGGCTCGGTGAACTGTGGAGCTTCTTCAGGAAGGGAGGAATCAACCTCCTCGATAGGCTCAGGAGCTTCTAGGGTCTCGGGGGAGCTTGGCTCCCCTTTGCTAAGGGGCGCATTCCTGTGCTCTGGGGTTGGCGCTTCCAAATCGCGCAAGCCTTCTGCCGCCCTGTGAAGTTCTTTGGCTTGATCGTCGTTGACGACCTCTACCTGGCTCGGGGCCGGGCGTTCTTCGGTCGGAGAGCGTCGCAAGAGCTCTTCTCCCATGGCCTGGTAGTCCTTGGCTCCGTTGGATCCCGGCGCATATTCAAAGATGGTCTGACCGTGGCTTGGCGACTCGGCCAAGCGAACGTTGCTGCGAACGGGGCTGCGATACACCTTGCCCGGGAAGAATCGACGCAGCTCTGCGAGCACTTCGCGGGCCAACTTCAAGCGACTGTCGTACAAGCACGGCAGGATGCCGGTCAAGGTCAAAGCCGGGTTCATGCGTCGACGCAAGAGCTGGATCACTTCGACCAACTTGCTCAATCCCTGCAGGGCGAAGAACTCCGTTTGCACTGCGATCATGACCTCTTCCGCAGCCACCAAGGCGTTGATGGAAAGCAAACCAAGGCTCGGGGGGCAATCGAGCAATATGTAGTCTGCGGGGGGGAAACCGTCTGTTTCGAGCGCTTCGGCTTCCCACAGGTTGATCGCGTCGCGCAACAAAGTCTCGCGACTCATGGCGCTTGCAAGCTCCAACTCAGCACCCGAAAGGTCCAAGTGGCTGGCCACAAGGAGCAAACCTTCCGTATTGGTTTTGCGCAGTGCTTTTTCAACAGGGAGGCCGTCGGTCAACACACCATAGACCGATGCATCGCCCCGACCGACCTCGCTACCCAGGTAAAGGGACAGGTTGGCCTGGGGGTCCATGTCAAAGACGACCACGCGCTTGCCGGCTCGGGCAAGGGCGGCGCCCAAGTTGGCGACGGTGGTGGTTTTACCCACACCGCCCTTCTGGTTGATAATCGCAATCCTTCGCATGTCTTTCCCGTCTACCTGTGGCTGTTTCCTGSCGCAGTGTACCCGGAAACGGCCCTAGGRAAGGGYCGGCTCCAGCTTTCGATTCATTTAGAGGAGGCTTCTTTCAGGCTCCAACCCGTGGGCACGGGCAGATCCGGCGCCATGAGAGCGAGTACCGACATGGCGGTGCAATAAGACTCTGTTCGTGGGAAGATACGGTCATTCCAKGCTCCGTTGGYCTGCCKGGTRCGRGCCAGCAGCTGTTGCATTTGATCGCGCAGATCCGGACGTTCCTTTTCAGGAAGGGATTCGATTGCCAGGGCGGCGTAGGAGTGGGCGTAGAAGAAGTAATAAGGAGCGATCGAGTAGGGCCCCTCGTGCGTGCCCTGTTGGCTTTTGCGGGTGAAAAGGTGCTCCCAGTTTTCAAAGAAGCCGTGCACCGCGGTCCGTAGGTGGGCGATGTCGCTGCGACCCGCGCGCAGTAGGGCTAATTCTGCAATGGCCGCGCGACCAGATGAAGCGGCCATAGGCTCGCGACGGGCTCCAGAGTAGCCATACGCTCCAGTCTTGTCGGAGCGGCCTTTTTCAAGGGCGGTTAAGGCGTCTTCGACCAATTGGGTCGGCACTTCAAAACCCTGAGCTTTGGCTTCAAAGAGAAACAGCAGGGTCGGCCCCGTCATGAAAGGACTACAGCCTTTCGGGCGGTCACTTGCGTAGTTCCAGCCACCCCCACCCAATGCGTTGACCTCTAAGCAATGAATGAGGTGGTTGATGGTCTTGTCGACCTTCTTCACTTGCTTCTTAGGGATCAGGCCACTCTTGCGCATGAGAAGCATGACGTTGAGGCTGTAAGCATGGGCCCAACCGCGCACGTCGTAGCCTTCTTTAGGACCTGCCGACAAGGAATCGTCCGATTTGATGCGACCTAGGATGAACACCAGTCCGCGCTCGACAGCAGCTTGCCGTTCTTTGTCGCTTTCATAGCCAGGCGCGTGAATCAGGGCTTCGCAAACGATAGCGGTACCCCCCACCCGATAGCCCGAGGGAATAGGGCTCTTACCGAATGAGCCGCGTACTCGATACACACCCTCGTAGGGCCATTCTTGACCAGGGCGTTTTGTTTTTTTCCGGACCTGTTTGAGGCGCTCAGCATCCGCCTCTTGCCAATCCTCCAAACGGTCGTCCTTTATTCGTCCCACGGCATTATCCGCGATGTAACGCTCCTGGTAGGAGAGCAAAATTTTAACACCTTCGCTAATAGCGGCCTCGCGACTGAAAGCGCCTTGAGCTTCTACGGCCGTTTCTTTTTCCTGGGGAAAGGCGGTGTTTGCAGACCCAACCAAAAGCAAGGCTGCGATACTGAGAGAGGTGATTTTGTACATGGTTTGTTGCTTTAGGTTTTTGGGTTCAGTTGTGAATAAATCCACTTATTGGTCTTTATTCAGCCAATAGCGCAGTCTGTCGTTATCAGGCATGGGGCCTAAGTGGACCAGGGGCTCACCCACCTGAACGCTAATTTTCTCACCGAAGTAGCGCGCTTTGGTGGCGATACGTTCTTCGATGTTTGAACCAAAAAGGAAGTGGGCGCCATCGTCGTCAGGAGCTTGCGGTTTGATTTGACTGCTGTAGCAGCGCACAAGCTCGAGCTTGCGCTCCCAGACCTTGCCTATGTCCACCACTAAGGTCGGGTCCTGTGCCACGTGGGACAGGAAGTGGAAGATGTGCTTGGGGCGGTGAGCCTGTTCGTCACCCGCCAATTGGGCCAAGCGCTTTAGACCCGAGAGGTACCAGCTTTCACGGGCCAAATGCCCCGTGGCCATGTGGTCGGGGTGCAAATCTTCAGTGTGGTGGGCCAGGATCACATCCGGGCGCGTGTTGCGCATTATGGAGGCGAGCTTCTCCCTGTTTTCAACGGTCGACTGCACCCGTGCATCGGGCAGATTCAGGTTGAAACGCGCGTGGATACCCATCAAACGATCGGCTGCGGCTGTTTCATTGTCCCTGTCTGCCTGGGTTCCACGCGTACCCATCTCGCCGCGCGTGCAATCCACGATACCTACTCTGGCGCCTGCATCGATCAGGCGTAAGATCGTTCCGCCCACAGACATTTCTGCGTCATCGGGGTGCGCAGCCACTACCAGGACATCWAATTTCATGGGTCTGTTCAAGGGGGTGCCGACCTATTCGAAGGYCAAGGCCAGGGGCGTGAGAGAAAGGCTTGGAAGGACAGCGTACAGCTCGGTGACCCAATCGGGCCCATAGCGCGCGTAAAACTCCAGTGGGCCGAGGACCCTTTCCTGGGGCTTACCGCGGGGCATCAAACGGTTGTTGAGGCGGCGCAGGTGGCGGCCGGTCTTGCCGCCCTTGTTTTGGTGGATACGTTGAGCCGTGGCTAGCAGTTTTTCGATGCCCGTCGTCATTTGGTCGCTGGCGCGCTTGAGTCCCCGGTCCATGGAGGGCTCAATGGCGGCCAATGGGCCCCTTTGGGCGTTTAGAGCACGTTTAGTCTCGTCCAGAATTCGCCGGATGTCGGTGAAAACTTCCGGAACCTGGGGGGCTTCTTCCTGGGACTTGAGCTCTCCGCCAGCAGCTAGAACCTGTTCGAGTTTGACCCCACCTTTTTGCAAGGACACGGTGCATTCACGGTCCACCAAGGTCGCGGAAACGCGGGGGAT
>JAESRM010000026.1 GCA_016764635.1 Planctomycetota bacterium | reverse complement strand
AAAACCATGGATCTTGTTTCCTTGCGGACGCCCGCCTTGTTGGCCGCTTCCGTCCTCATCTGTGCCGCAGCTTCGGCTCAAAGCCGCTACGCCACCTCCGTCGTTTCCTTCAACCAGGGCGGCGGCACCGGCATCTTCGACACCTCCATGATCCTGGGCGGCCCGCGCGGAGGCGCAGGCACCCACGTGCTGACCCTCGGTTCCGGCGGCGACGTGACCCTGGCTTTTGATCGCATCATCACCGACGGACCGGGCGCTGACTTTGTCGTGTTCGAGAACACGTTCGAGTGGATGTCGACCACCTTCCCTGAAGTGGCCATGGTCGAGGTCTCCACCAATGGTGTGGACTTCGCCCGTTTCCCCATGCGCTACTCCGGCCCGTTCGGAATGTTCACCGGCGGATTCGACCTGACCCCCTGGGGCACCTACTCCGGCGTCACGGGTCACGTTCCGCCGATCGCCAACGTGGACACCAACTCAATCAGCCCGTTCAACCCCCTGGAAGGCGGCGGCGAAGGTTTCGACCTCGCTGACCTTGCCGACCACGCCCTGGTCGTATCAGGTTTGGTTGACTTGCACGATATCCACTTCGTGCGCTTGGTTGACCTGGTCGCCGGCGCGGAAGTCGATTCCCGTCTGGTCACCGTCTGGGACTCGGGTGGAGCGCTCGGCAACGCCGACATCGATAGCGTTGCGATCATCAACGACACCTTGGACCTGGATCCCACCGGACCCGTGGTTGACTTCTGGCGCGACGACTTGGGTTACGTTTGGCTGAACCTGTCCGACCCCGATGGCTTCAGCGACTTGAACTTCGCCACCCTACGCCTTTCCGCCAACCTGGTGGAAACCTCGTTCTTCCGCTTGCGCGACTTCTTCATCCTGGCTAGCTCCAGCCCTGAAGGCCTCCTGCTGCGCTCCCCGTTGCCCATGTACCTGATGGACTTCGAAATGGTGCTGGCCGCCTCCGTCGAGGATATGTCCGGCAACAAGAGCGTGGATCAGATCTCCATGAACCGCTGATCTGAATCGAATTCCGATCGGGCTCATTCGAAGCGAGCCCGGTTTGGGAGAGTATGCGAGGGGCGGGAACCAAAAAGTTCCCGCCCCTCGCTTTTTTGTATTGCAGGTTGCCCGTTCTAGCGCAGGTTGAAGCGCAGCAAGCTGTCGGAAGCGAGCGGTACTACCAGGGTTTGCCCATCGGGTGAAACGCTCAGCTCCTGGGGTCCGTAGCCATAGTTTTGGCAGGCTACCCACCCAAGGAGGCGCCCGGTGTTGCTATCGATGCGTGCGATTTGCGCGGTGGTGTAGTCCGCGACCAGCAGGGTCCCGGCGGGCGTCATGGTCAGCGCTTGGAACTTGCCCTGGGGATGCCCCGTGCCGGTCGGGAGCAGAGCGTCGATCGAAAGGCTCTGCCCGTCAATGACGAAAACCTGGGGTCCCATATCGAAGCCAGCCACATAGATCTTGCCGTTGCGARTCGCCAGGTCTTGGGGCGAAGGGAAGGCCGCCGTGCTGGGGGAGCTGTCCAGGATGACCTCTTGTGCGGAGCCCGGTTGGGCCGGGTCCAACACGATCAACTTGGCCGTAGAACCCTGGAAGTTGGTGTGGTAAATCGTCGCCGGCAACACCAGAAGGTTGCCCATGAAGGCAAAGCGCGCGAACCCAGTATTCGGACCCAGGTCGATCGTGCGCGCAAGATCCAGCGARCGGCTGGCCACATCCAAGGCGTAGATACGTCCTTCTGAAGTGCCCACCCAGACCGTGCTTTGGTCCGGGGAGACCGCCATGCCGAACGGAAAGGCGGTGCCGTAAACATTGCCGGGCAGGATGGGAATGGGCACATGGACCAGGACCTGGTCCGCGGCATTGAAAACCGTGACCGACGAAGCGGCACTGTTGGTTGCGAAGCCCAGGATCACCGAGCCGCCCGGGTCGGTCGTGAACGCGACCTCCTCCGGGGATTCCTCCAACTGGATAGTGGCCAGGTGCTGCAAGGTGCTCGCATCCAACTTGAGCAGGGTGCAGCCACCTTGTCCCGTGAAGCCACCGAACAGGGGCACGTAGAGATGGGCACCGTCGGGGCTAAAAACCGCCGTCCAGGGCCAGGCCTGGTTGGAATTGCAGGAGGAGAAGGGGGAGAGGTTCGTGGAGTCCAGGTAGACCAGTTTTGCACCCTTGGGCGCGGAACTGCTGGGGGCTGGACCGAAGACTCGCCTCTGGATCCGGATGGGGTGGGATGGGGCGATGGCCTGGATCGGAGCGGCCAGGGCGGGCGTGGTGCTCAGCGCCAGGGCGAGCACGGGGCCGGCGAAGCGCCGACAGTTTTTGAGAAACAACATGGCAAGGATCCGTCACACGCGGATCGTTGGGTAAGGCCTCTGGGCCCCCAGGGGGGATGAGGCGGACTTTTAGGTTCTCCGGTTCAGGTCTTCTGGCTCTCGACTCAACCCAAGTACCTCCTTCCCATGCTTCGCACAGTGGATATGGCACCCAGTCATCGATTACAGCGGCGGGACCGCGGTGGATTTGCACCACTCTTCCCTTGGCCGGAGAGCCCACTCTAGCGCATCCGGGGGGCTTTAGCACCCGCTTCCGATCGGTAACTCGGGGCGTTGGAGGGGATACAACCACCCGTCACCTGCAGGCGTGCCCCCACGCGCCTCATTCCTGGGCATGGTGTCCCTTCGGTGGGTGGCTCTTGTGGGTTATGATGACCTGCCCCAACACATCTCCACCCATTCTCCCTCTCAGAGACATGTTCCGATCCACTTCAGCAGTCCTGCTGCTCAGCCTTTTGGGCCTTCTTCTTCCCGCGCTCGCCGTAGGAACCGTGTCCGTTCCTGCAGTCCAGCCCATCTCGATGGTGGGTTTGCAAGACGATGCCGAGATCCTCAAGGAGTTCAAAAAGTACTTCCGCAAGTACAAGGATCCCGTGCAGCGCGTGGAAGCGGTGATGGCGCTCGAGGATGTGGAGAACCCCAAGGTGGTTCCGGTCCTGATCAAGCTGCTCAAGGACAAGGATATCTCAGTCCGCCAGACCGCCATCCATGTGCTGGCGACCTTTGGCACGCGCGCTCCGATCGACGCGCTCTTGCTGCGCCTGGGGGAAGAGAAAAAATCGAACCTGCGCACGGGCATGTTGCAGGCCATCGCTTTGGGCCGCTATCACCACGATGGGGTGGCCACCTCCGAATGCTTGACCGATAAGGATTGGCATGTGCGCCGCGCCGCTTTGACGGTGTTGGGCAACCTGAAGAACGCGGAGTTGGTTCCTTTGATGGTGCCATTGGCCAGCGACAAAGAGAGTGGCGTGCGGACCGCATGTCTCGATGCTCTGGCATACATGGGCGCGAAGCAGGTCTTGCCCCTGGCGCAAGCTTCTTTGGTCGATGACATCTGGCAGGTTCGTTCCAGTGCGATCCACGCCTTGGGTATGGTGCGCGACCTGAGCAGCCTGCCCTTGCTGATCGATCGCATGGAGGTTGAGGAAGGCCGCCTGATCGTGGACCTGTCCATATCATTGGATCAATTGACCGGACGCGGTCCGATCAAGAATCCGGCCACCTGGCGTAGTTTCTGGAATGCTTATGGCGGGCGGTATCAGCTGCCTAGCCCTGAAACCCTGGCCAAGCTGATCGCCAAGCGCGAAGCCAGTGCCCTGCTTTACAAGCCCAAGCAAGGCACCAGTTACCACGGGGTCGATACCCCCAGCCGCTCCATCCTTTTCGTGATCGACGTCTCCGGATCCATGGAGGACGAGGTCACTGAAAAAGAACGCTTCAAGGACGGCAACTATCCTTCCTATTCGCGCATGGACATCACCAAGACGGAATTGGCGCGCACCATCTCCGGGCTAGAGTCCTACGTTAAATTCAATATCCTGTCCTTCGCCACGAATGTGAAGCCTTGGAAGAAGGGACTGGTCTCCGCTAACGTGTTGAACAAGTCCAGCGCCGAGAATTGGATCAAGTCCTTGGAACCCATCGGAGGAAACTCGAAGCAGGAGCTCGCTGCGGTTGGGTTCGGTGCGACCGCGGCCATCGGGTTGGGCAAAACCAACACCTGGGGCGCCCTGGCCACAGCACTCTCCATTCCCGTGGATCCCAGTGCCAAAGCGCCCAAGAAAGATCCTTACCGAGTGGATGTGGACACGGTCTTCTTCCTTTCCGATGGGCGTCCTACCACCGGATACTACGTGAAGACCGAGGCCATCCTGGCGGGGATTCTAGAGGGCAATGAACTCCGCAAAGTGGTCATTCACACCATCGCCATCGGTGAGTTCGACAAGCAATTCATGAAACGCTTGGCCAAGGGCACGGGGGGCGTGTTCGTGGACTTGGGCCGCTAGAATCGTTTCGGGCAAGGTCGATTCCGCCAGAAGTCGCCCCTCTATCCGGATCTGAGTGGGCCCGACCCCGAACAGCATCTAGCTGTGGGAGCCGAGCCGCCTTGCTCCGAAGGGGATGGACCCCTTGGCGGAACCCCCGATGCCCGACCTGCCCCTAGGAGTTCTCTTTCACTCCCCGTCCGCGTGGCTGGGCCAATATTTCGCCCCGGGGTTCTTGCCCTGGGGCGATCTCGTTTAAGGGAGGGGCAGGGGGTGGATAGATGCTTTTAGAATCCGCCCGATGGCACCCTTTTTGGGCCTGTGGGCTTTGCAATCCAGTTCGAAAGGGCCCATGTCGAAAGCTGTGCATACGCACTCCCCTTATCCCCGTGCGCTATCCCCAGCGGGACTTCAGGCTTATGGACCAAAGCGAAAAAAACATCGAACTCCTCTCCCAAACCCTGGGAGCCATCAAAGGCGGCGTAGAGCCTAAGTGGGCCGATATCCAAGGCCTTTTGGCCGGATTGGGAACCGAGGCCTGCGAGTGGGTTGGAGAATCCCTGATCGGCATGTTCCGCGATGCGGGCGATCGGGTCCTCGCCGGACTCAATGACCCTTCATGCGAGTTGGCCGACGAGTTGGACCACATCGAGGTGTTGCTCAACATGGCCCATGGCATGCTGAACCAGCATCAGGAAGAGCAGGTTAGTGGTTTTGAGGATGACGGCGGCTTTGCGGATGGCGAGGACATGGACCTGTTGGAAATGTTCGTCAGCGGTTGCATGGAATCCCTTGCGGATCTGGAAGAGATCCTTCTAGAAGCCGAGGACGGTCAGCCCGATGCTGATCAAGTGGCCGACGTGCGGCGCAAGGTGCACACGTTCAAGGGCGAATGCGGTGTGCTGTCCCTCGAGACTGCTCAAAAACTATGTCATGAGGCGGAAACCCTCATAGACGACACCCAGGCCCAGGGGATCGAATTCCCCTCTGAAGCCCTCCTGGCATTGGTGGACTGGATGCGCTGCTATCTCACCGCGCTCTCTTCCTCCGCAACAGCCAGTCCCCCGGACTACCGGGACCTTCAAGGGTTGCTCACAGGAGCAGCCAGTTCCATCGAAGGAGCCGAAGCGGTAGCCCAGCCGGCACAACCGGCCGTGGTGTCGCCCCCCGTTCAAGTGGCCGCCCCCGTGGTGAGCGAGCCGGAAGTATGTGAGGCGACTCCCGCACCCGCGCCTGAAGGCCGTGTGGTCTTCGAGGAAGATGCCATGGCCGACGAAACACTGCCCGAATTCCTAGAGGAAGCTGGGCAGCATCTCTCCGAGATCGATGCGAGTTTGCTTGGGTTGGAGGATCATCCCGAGGACGAAGAACTGTTGAACAATGTGTTCCGCGCTTTCCACACCATCAAAGGCGTGGCGGGATTCTTGAACCTGGACCCGATCGTGCGTTTGGCGCACAGCACCGAGTCCATGATGGACGCTTTCCGCAGCCAAGCACTCAAGTGCCAGGTTTGGCATGTGGACTTGATCTTCCAGGCCAAGGACTTGATGGTCATCCTGCTCAACGGCTTGCAGGGTGGCGAGACTCCGCTCAACTCAGACCTGGCCACGCTGGTTCAGAAAGTGGAGTGGGCTACTGAAGGTAAAGTCCTAGAGGGCGCCGTTCAGGCCGGACCGGTCCAGGCCGTCAGCACCCAAAAAACAGAAACACCGGCCACCGCCAAGGTCGCCAAGAAGCAGGGAGCCATGTCCGTCAAGGTCGGCACCAAGCGTTTGGATTCCATGGTGGACATGGTGGGGGAATTGGTCATCGCACAGCAGATGGTCACCCAGCACCCCAGCCTGCTCGACATCAAGGATGAGCAGCTCGAGCGCAACTTAGCTCAGGTGTCAAAGATCACCCGTGACCTGCAAGATGCTGCCATGTCCTTGCGTATGGTGACCCTCAAGTCCACTTTCCAGCGCATGGCGCGTTTGGTTCGTGACGTGGCCAAGAAGTCCGGCAAGCAAGTGCATTTGGTAGTGAATGGTGAGGACACGGAACTGGATCGCAACGTGGTGGACGCCATCGGCGATCCCCTGGTGCACCTGATTCGCAACGCCATCGACCATGGCATGGAGACCCCTGAGGAACGTGCGAAAACGAATAAGCCCGAGAAAACGACCCTCGAGCTCAATGCCTATCACCAGGGTGGCTCGATCGTCATCGAGGTGAAGGACGATGGTCGTGGCATGAACAAGGATCGCATCCTGGCCAAGGCTATCGAGAATGGATTGGTCCCTGAGGGTCGCAGCGCTGAAGACTTCCCTGATGAAGAGGTTTTCCGCATGATCTTCCAACCTGGCTTTTCCACAGCCGAGAAAGTCACCGACATCTCCGGTCGTGGTGTGGGCATGGATGTGGTGCGTAGAAGCATCGAGGCCATGCGCGGCAAGGTCGAGGTCTCCTCTGAGTTTGGTAGCGGATCGAGTTTGCGCATGCGTCTGCCCTTGACCCTGGCGATCATCGACGGCATGGTGGTACGCGTGGCGGACCGCCGTTACGTGGTTCCGACCCTGGCCATCGAAGAGAACTTCCGCATGGACAACGAAACCCTGCACACCATGCTTGGCAAGGGCCAAATGGTGGATGTGAGGGGTTCCCTGGTGCGTGTGCAAACCCTGCGCAACCTCTTCGGCCTGGAGGGCGAAGACGACGTTGCTGAGCGTGGCATCATGATCTTGCTCGAAGCCCACGGCGCGCGCGCCTGTGTGGTTGTGGACGAGATCCTTGGGCAGCAACAGATCGTGATCAAGAGCCTGGGCAAAGGTCTCCCATCGATGCCTGGTGTGTCCGGAGGAGCGATCCTCGGCGATGGCCAGGTGGCACCGATCTTGGATGTGGAAGGAGTCCTGGCTATGACGGCCGGGGGCAAATCCTAAGCAGGGTGACCTTGTGATCGACTGAGGTTCTACCTTGAGCCATAGAGCCCCGAATACGGGCCCAGAAAGGAGCCCGGCCATTGGCCGGGCTCCTTTCTTACCGGTTGTGCTAGCGAGTCCCGAAAGGGGAGGAAGTGGAACCTGCAGTGGGCGGGAGACTTCATACGTCCCAGTCATGACCCAAGCGGGCACTCTCCGTCAAGACAGTCACCCAAAGTCCCGATGAGGACACAAGTGGCGGCCCACATACCTGGACCGGGTATCGCGGCCATCCACCCCTTTTAGCTCTTTGTTTAAAACTAGGAACTCCGGCAACTCCCATGCAAGCCTCACTCCGAGGCCCAGTGGAACCTGCAGTGCTCCGTGTAGCACAGTTGGATGCTGGACCCTGTTTCTCTGCCCCTTGAGGCACGAATCCTCTCGATAGGCCCCTTGCGGGCGAACTTTCCGGACCTTGACCATGACCCAAACGCAAAACCAAAGCCAGAATACCCCGACCGGTATTTCCATGAGTGGCAAATACCTCTCCTTCCAACTCGGTAGCGAACTCTACGGAGTTGCCATCATGAGTGTTCGTGAGATCATCGCTCTCTTGGATATTACGCCCCTGCCGGACGTGCCCCACTACGTGCGAGGGGTCATCAACCTCCGTGGTCGCATCATTCCCGTGGTGGACCTGCGCGCGCGCTTGGGTTTGGCGAGCGTCGAGCACACGGAAAAAACCTGCATCGTGGTGATCGAAGTCCACGACGCCGATGACGACGAAATCATGCAGGTCGGCTGCATCGTCGACTCGGTGAACGAAGTCATGGATCTGGAAGACGAGCAGATTGAGACCACGCTTGAGTTCGCTCAGCTGTCCAACGTGCACGCGATCAAGGGTTTGGCCAAGCTCGAGAAATCGGACGATGTACTCGCATTGCTCGATATTCACTGGGTCTTGTCCAACCTGGATGAAGCCTAGTCCCCGTTCGCTTCCGTCCTCCCTTCCGAGCAACCCATGCGTCAATTTCCCACCAAGTCGAACCTGTCAGACGACGAGTTCCATGCGATCGTTTCGATCGCACAGGACCGGTGGGGCATGYATATTGCCCCAGACAAGCGWAGTTTGGTCAACTCGCGAATGTCTAGGCTGATGAGCGGATCCACCTTCAGTACGCCCGGGGAACTCCTGGGCTCGCTGGAGTCCAGCGCTGGTACGCTCGTCATGCAGGGGCTGTTCGACGCCCTGTCCACGAACCACACGGAGTTCTTCAGGGAAGCGGAGCACTACGACAATCTGAACGAGAATGTATTGGGCGCCAAAGCTGCAAAAGGGGATCGAAGGCTGCGCATTTGGTCCGCGGGTTGCTCCAACGGTTGTGAGCCGCATAGCTTGCGTTTGTATCTCTGGGAACACCTGAACCAGCCCGCAGCCTGGGATGTCAAAATCCTAGCCACGGACCTGTGCCGGTCGGTACTGCAAGAAGCCAGCCGTGGCGTCTATGAACCGAGGCAGCTCGAAAAAGTGGACGCAGGCATGCGGCATAAGTACWTCCGCAATGTTGAGGGAACCSCGAACTACCAGGTCRATYCCCRRCTCAAASWGGGGYTGACCATCGCKAAATTGAACCTGATGGATCCTTGGAARATGAAGGGTCCGTTCGACGCYATWTTTTGCCGCAATGTGATGATTTACATGGATGCGACCACCCGCGAGAAACTCGTGGGCCGCTTTACCAGCTTGCTCGCCAAAGGCGGCATGCTCTTCATCGGAACCTCCGAACGAGTGCAGGGCAAACACCCTCGCTTGGAATCGGCTGGACCGTCTGCCTACAAGAGGATCGCTTAATGCATTTCAGAACAAAAGGAGCCAGCCATGGGTGTTCCTAAAGTGGACTGTGCGGGCTCAACCCATACCATCGGCATCGCCGAACTAATAGTTGTTTCTGGGAAACAAGGGACCATGATCACTCACGCTTTGGGATCTTGCATCGGTATCACGGTGTTTGACCCGGTAGCAGGAGTGGGAGGGTTGCTGCACTTCATGTTGGATCAACCGCGTTCCGCGGAGCACAAGGGGGAGAAAGCAGACGCCATGTTTGCGACCACCGGTATCCCCGAGTTGTTCCGACAGGCCTATGCCAAGGGCGCGAAAAAAGAACGCTTGATCGTTTGCGCGGCCGGAGGCGCCGACCTGCTCAACCCGGGCGGTGGCATGCAGATCGGACGGCGCAATCTACTGATGATGCAGCGTCTTTTTTGGAAAAACGGAGTTCCCTTGGCCGGCGAGAGCACGGGCGGGGGGGTTGCTAGAACTATGCGCATGGACCTGGCAACAGGTTCCGTGACTCTAAATGCAGCTGGTAAGGAGGAAACACTGTGGGAAATCTAAAAGACAAACTAAAGAACATTGAACAGCTCGATGCCAACGTTGAAGTGCTTGCGAAGATCACCAGCTTGTTCGCCAACGACGAGGTGAGCAGTGATGAGATCGAAGCGATCCTTCTCACAGATGTGGGTCTGACCACTTCACTTTTGCGAGTGGCCAACTCGGCCGCCCGTGGCGGGTCCGTGCAGGTCAAATCATTGCACGATGCCATCACGCGTACAGGCATGAAAGACATTCGCCGCCTGGTGGTGGCGCACTCCGGAGCCTCTGCCATCGGCAAGGATTTGGAAGGCTATGGTGTCACCAAGGACGAAGCATGGCGCGCGGCCGTGGCCGGTGCGATCGCTGCGGAAGGCATGGCCCGACGCCGGAATTTCCCCGACCCGGGTATGGCCTTCATTGCCGGTCTACTCCGTGATTGCGGCAAATTGGCCATGCAGCAGATCATCGGTGGAGATGAGCTGAGGCGTGCCATTACAGACAAGGACCCGACCGACGATGAAGCGGTTTGGGAACAGGAACACTTTGGGTTTGACCACTGCGAGGCCGGCAGCGAGTTGGCAAGGCTTTGGGGCTTGCCCGAGGAATTGGCCGTGGCTATTCGGGACCATCACCACCCTTCGGATTGTGAGTCGCAGGAGCTGGTGGACATGGTCCACTGTGCGGACGCGGCTTGCTTGATGATGGGGATTGGAATTGGACTGGATGGCATGGCCTACGAAATGGACCAAGGTGCGTGTGAGCGGATCCAGTTTGATCTCTCCGAAATGGAGCTGATTGGAACCGATTTGCGCGCAGGGATGGAAGAACTCGTGAACGTAGTGAGCGAGGGTGAAAACAATGACTGATTCAAACGAAAAGAAACACATTCTGGTAGTTGACGATTCACCGATCATCCGGAAATACATCCGGCGAGCTCTTTCTGTTTGCGGTGTTGAGGACGGTCTCGTCATCGACGCGGAAAACGGAAAAGTGGCCCTTGCGATGCTCCATGAGCAACCCGTAGGGCTGGTGATTCTCGACCTCAACATGCCGGTCATGGATGGACCTTCGTTCCTCCTCTACCTGCGCATGCATGAGCTCTTTAGCGAGATTCCCGTGGCCGTCGTGAGCACCGAGTGCAACGTCCTGAAGAGGACGGTTCTCGAACGTCTTGGCATCGCGGGCTACCTGCGCAAGCCTTTTGATCCTAAGGATTTGAAAGGATTGCTAGACGAGCA
>JAESRM010000248.1 GCA_016764635.1 Planctomycetota bacterium | reverse complement strand
GCCGATCTCTTACGCCAACGGCATTGGAGATATTGAGCGGATGTGTGAGGAGCCTTACTGCGGCTCTTCGGGCCAGCGTGGAACGTTGACCGAACTCGATTTACTGGCCGCTTATGGCGAGCACGTGCTGGCATTCGCAGACCTGCAGGGTTCCATGAAACTTTCCTTGGACGCCTCCAACGGAATGGCCGGGCACACCTTGCCCGTGATTCTGCCCGCTTTGAAAGGCGTACAGGTGGACTCCCTGTTCACAGATCCCGACGGCACCTTCCCGAATCACGAAGCCAACCCGCTCAAGGAAGAAATCCTGGACTTCGTGCGCGAGTTGGTGCGCGAAAAGAAGTCCGACCTGGGTGTGTGTTTCGACGGGGATGCGGACCGCTGCTGCTTCGTGGATGAAACCGGGACCACCGTGCCCGCGGACCTGATGACCGCGCTCTTGGCCCGGGACTTCCTGTCCCGCAATGCCGGCGCAGCTGTGGTTTATGACCTGCGCTCCTCATGGGTGGTCAAGCAGGTCATCGAAGAGGCCGGGGGGCGTGCGATTCGCGACCGGGTGGGGCACTCGTTCATCAAGGGCACCATGCGCAAGGAAGGCGCCATCTTCGCGGGTGAGCTTTCAGGACACTTCTACTTCAAGGACAACTTCGTCTGCGATTCGGGCGTGATCGCCATGGTCTCAGCGCTCAATCTGCTCACGCGTCCAGAGAACCAGGAGCGCACCTTCTCAGATCTGGTCCAGGACCTGCGGCGCTACCACTCCACCGGGGAGATCAACTTCCGGGTGGAAGACAAAGAAGCCGCCATCGCTGGTTTGCGGGTGAAGTATTCCCAGGGCCGCCAGGATGATCTGGATGGAATCACCGTGGAATTCGGCCAGCTAGGGGATGATTCCTGGTGGTGGTTCAACGTGCGTCAATCCAACACGGAGCCGCTCCTGCGCTTGAACTTGGAAGCCTCCAGCGCTGAATTGTGCGCGGAGAAGCGCGCCGAGCTTTGTGCTCTGCTGGGTCAACCGGAATAAAGCGGTCCATCACCGCCCCGGGCTTGGGAACCGGGGCTGGTGGGGTCTGGTTCAATTTGATTCCATGGCGCACAATCACAGCATGCTACATCGGCTATTAACCGCTTTCGTTGTGGGGCTCCTGGGCTTCGGCCTTGTCGGACCCACCGCGCGCTGTGCGACAAGATCTGCCCTTACACTCCCTCAAGACGGGGCCGGCAGCGGCGACGGTCAAGAAACGGGGTCCTTCGAGGATCTGGTGGAAGCGGACAAGGACTACTCCTTTCCCCCCCGCTCGGGCCAGGTGGCCCACGAGGCCTTGCGCGCTGGCGGAATGACCTCGCCTCGACGCGTCGCAGCCCTGTATACCTTGGGCGAGACCCACACCAGTTCCGCCCGTGCCCAGGTCGAAAAGTGGATGAGGATCGGATCGGTTGAAGAGCGCAGCGCCGCCGTTTTCGCATGGGGAGAACTCGGATCCCTGTTGGAAGGCGAGGACCCCTTCCTGGTGAATGCCCTGGCAGACCCGGAGTTGCAAGTGGCTGAGGCCGCGCTGTTTTCCCTGTATCTAAGCACGCCTTCCAACGCCCTCGATCGCTTGGCGTTTTTGGTGGCGCGTCCCGATCAACCCTTAGCTTCCGCGGCGGACCACATTCTGCAGTGGCATGAGCGAGGGACCTGCACCACTCCCGGACCGGTCACCCGGCGTCTGGAGCTGCGTTGGCAAGCAGCGCGTTTCTTTGGAACCATTCGCGGGCAAGTCTGGACGGCACTCCTGGTGCAAGACTTGGCCAAGGACGATGCGTTTGTCGACCGCACCTTGCTGATTGAGGCAGGCACCCTGCTCGATCCCCGCGTTCCCGATCACCTGCTCGAATGGCTATTGCTGCACCCCGCCGAAGAGGCTCCCGCCTTGGCGGTTCTACTGGGCATGCCGGCGGCCATGGACAAGCTCGTGGAGCAGGGTGTTTGGGTTCCCCAAACCGACGTGCAGTTCGAGTCGATTGTGGAAATGGCCGAGTCCCGGGGCCTTTTGCGCCTGATTCCCGGAACGTTGGCGCGCCTGGCCCTGCAGCCCAAATTTACCCTGCGCGTGGCCGGCTGGCTCGTGGGGGTGGACAGTCGTTATGAGGACGGCATCGAAGGCAACCTGCTTTCGCCCGTGATCGAGGTGCGGGCCCAAGCGGTGCGCGCCGCAGGCCAAGCGGGTTTGCCCGAGTGGGTCACGCGGCTGCGCGACATGTCGAGGGATCCGGACGTGGAGGTTCGCGTCGAAGCCCTCATCGCGCGCGTGCGCGAAGGCGACCGGGAGTTGGCCTGGCGCCCCTTGCGCGGATTTTTCATCGACGAGCGCGAGCAGTTCAGCGATGCCGATCGTGACTTGGTTTTGCGCTCGATGTTAGCTGCACACAATGGCCGGGTTCTCGACCTGGTCAATTTCATCCGCGCTGATTTGGATCCGGGTTTCGAGCGGGCCAAGTTCACGGCCATCTTGCTCCTGGGCGGCCGCAATCCTGGATCTGGCGGGATTCGTTCCTTGCTCCACGGGGGCATTCGTACCGAGTTCTGGCACTTGAAAATGGTGCAAGCCCTGGGCAGCAGCCAGTTGCAAGAGGACCGGGTTTTTCTTGAGAAAGCCTTCCCCGACCCCGCATCTTATGAGGTCAACAAGGTCTTAGCCAACGCTCTGCTCCTGCACGCGAGCGAAGAGGTGATCCCCCTTTTGAAGTACGTCGTTTGGAACGGGGATTTCAACCGCAGCAGTYTGGCMGCGATCTTGGTMTCGGACCGTTTTGGGGCCTTGCGCTTGATGCAGTGGTTGGAGCGSCCCCCTGTGGAYGCGCGCTCCGAAGACTTGCGTCGCTTGGGGTTTATGGTCGGTAGTTTGGGTGGCAAGGAAGCCCTCGATCTGTTGGCCAGGCACCTCGGTTCAGCTGCAGGCGCTGAGCGGCCCGAGCTTCAAGGTGCCTTGCTCGGAGTGTTGAGCGCACGGACCTACTAGATGTCCCTGAGGGCGCGCATCCAATTGGCGAAGCGTGAATGGGGCTCCCTGGGCAAGCAAGCATGAAAACTGACCAGCGCTGGCAGCCCAATGGGCTCACGACTTGGACCACAGACTTCGGTGTCGACGGTGCTTTCGTGGGGACCATGAAAGGTGTCTTCGTGAGTGCTTTTCCCGAAGGGCGTTGGCTGGACCTGACCCACGGAATCCCGGCCCAGGATACGCGCGCTGCAGGCCTTGAGATGCGGCATGCTTATGGCTACTTCCCGGWGGGCAGTCTGCATGTGGGCATTGTGGATCCCGGGGTGGGTACCGCCCGGCGCATTCTGGTTGCGGAGAARGCGGGGCATGCWTTYCTRGYACCGGACAACGGATTGCTCGGKGGRATTCTGGAGGCASAGGACCCKGTCTGGGCCCCGGATTCGGGACTCTGGGMGTTGCCCGATGCCTGTGCGACCTTTCACGGCCGGGACGTGTTCGCTCCCATGGCGGCGGCCCTGGCCAGCGGGCGCATGACCTTGCAGGATGCCGATCGTTGCCTGGATTGGGATCGGGGAGTGCAGGTGCAGCCCCAACTCTTGGATTCGGGGGTGCATGAATTGCAGATCTTGATGGTGGATCACTTCGGCAACCTTGTCACCAATTGGGATGTTTCGCATTCTGGGCCGATTCCCGACCGGGCGCATGTCCGAATTGGAGCCCAAAGGGTCCCGATCTTAAGGACCTACGCAGAAGTGCCCAGCATGGGCGTCTTGGCCCTGATAGACTCCCTTGGACATCTGGAGATTGCCCAGCGCAATGGATCCGCCGCGGACCTCTTCGGTCTGGGTGTGGGAGATGTTCTCGAACTAAGAATCGAACCATGAGTGAAATCAAACGAGTTGCCTTCATCGGCGTCCCCATGGACCTTGGCGGTGGACGCCGGGGTGTAGATATGGGGCCCAGCGCCGTCCGCATTGCGGGGGTGAAGAAGGCCGTGGAAAACCTAGGGATTGAATTCGTGGACCACGGCAATGTGGAGGTCATCGCTCCGGAATCACGTGTACCTGAGGATCCCAAGGCGCGCTTTTTGGACGAGATTTCGGATGCTTGCACGCGCTTGGCCAATGATGTTGAGGAGCGCATGGCGGAGGGGGACTTCCCCCTGGTGGTGGGTGGAGACCATTCGATCGCCATCGGAACCGTTTCCGGCATCGCTTCCCACTTCCACAAGCAGGACAAGAAAATCGGCCTCATCTGGTTCGACGCCCACGGTGATATGAATACGCCCGAAACTTCGGAATCCGGCAACATCCACGGCATGCCCCTGGCGGCATTGCTCGGTTACGGCCCCGGTGCTTTGACCCGATTGAGCCGTCGCTTTCCCGCGGTGGACAAGACCAACGCAGTGCTGATCGGCATCCGATCCTTGGACAAGCGCGAGCGCGAAATGGTGCTGGAGTCGGGCATTCGCTGCATCACCATGAAAGAGGTGGACGAGCATGGCATTCACAAGGTCATGCAGGAAGCGATTGAGATCGCCACCAATGGGACCGCCGGGTTCCACCTGTCCTTCGATTTGGACGGTACGGACCCGAGCGTGGCTCCCGGGGTGGGAACTCCTGTTCCCGGAGGGATCTCCTATCGGGAAGCCCACACGGTGCTCGAGCTTTGCGCCGAGAGCAAGAAGCTCGTGGGGCTCGAAATGACAGAGATCAACCCAATTCTGGACGATCGCAACCGGACGGCCAAAGTCACGGTGCAATTCATAGAGTCGGCTCTTGGCCGACGTACGCTCTAACCCCACTACCCAAAGAACAAAGCAGTGCTGTTTCTTTATCGATCCATTCGAAACCACAGAAGGTTGCTCAAAGATTTCGTTGTACGAGATCTAAAAGCCCGTTACGTGGGGTCGAGCATGGGGTTCTTCTGGTCGGTGATCTTCCCGATCATCAACCTCTTCGTGTACATGTTCGTATTCCGCCTCGTGCTGAATACGCGCTGGAGTGACTCCCAAGGCGCCACCGAGGTGGCCCTGGTCATGCTGGCGGGCATCGTGGTTTGGACGGGCTTCGCGGAAACCATTTCGCGCAGTACGAACTGCCTGGTTGAGCACGCCAACCTGATCAAGAAGGTGGTCTTTCCCAGCCAACTCCTGCCCGCCTACCTGACCATCTCCTCACTGGTCAACATGGCCATCGGATTGCCGGTGGTGGTGGGCATGATCGCCCTCTTGACCTACGCTTCCGAGCCTGACGTTCACCTCAACTTGAATGTGGAGGCGTACGAGATTGAAGGCCAGGAGGCTCCTGGATACAGGGTCGTGGCTTCTAGCCTGTTGGTGGGGGAATCGGACCCCAACGGCCGTGAGATCAGTTTGCAACTCTCGCGTGGCCTCTCCCGGGAAGTGCGCGTGCGCTTGGAAGTGGGCGGGACGGCCACTCCTGGCGTGGATTACGTGGCCCTGCCCGAGTGGATTGTTATCCCCGAGGCACAGGTCCGCACGCCTATCCGCATCCAGCCCTTGGCTGACGGCGAGCCTGAGGGGTTCGAAACGATCACCATCAAGATCACGGAAGGGGACGGGGCCAGCCTGTACACGCCCGAGGGCGAACTCGACGCTCGTCAAAATATGCTGACCATGACCATCGCCAATTCGGATGCGCCGGCACTTGCTGCCGACCATGAATTGCGCTCGGTTCAGGTCCTGCCGGTCATGGCGCGCGAGCCGGGTTACAAACCCCTCGGTTTGGGCCTTTCCATTGTGGTGCTGCCCCTGCTCTTTGTCCTTCAAGGCATCTTCACGGTGGGTTTGGCCTTCTTCCTGAGCACCCTCAACGTCTTCTTGCGCGACACCTTCCACCTGGTGGGCGTGGGCGTCACGGTTTGGATGTTCGGTACGCCGATCTTCTATCCCGCAGCCATGGTGGAGCGCGCCGGCTTTGGCTGGATGCTCAATCTCAATCCCATGTACTGGCTCATCGAAGCCTACCGGGATGTACTCATTCACGGGGTTTGGCCCAATTGGCAGCATCTGTTGATGTTCCTTGGGGTCAGCCTGGTCGTTCTGACGGTCGGTTCCCGCTTCTTCAAGTCCCAAACCCACCGCTTCCCCGACCTGCTCTAGGAGCCGCCATGGATATATCTGAAATGGAAAAGGACGTGGCTTCCTCCGCGATTCGTGCCGAAGGTTTGGGCAAATGCTACCTGATGTACGACAAGCCGTCCCATCGTCTACTCGACATGGTGACCGGCACAAACAAGCGCGGCCGGGAATTCTGGGCGTTGAAGGACGTGTACCTGGACATTCCCCACGGTTCGACCGTTGGCATCATCGGTGAGAACGGTGCGGGCAAGAGCACCTTGCTCAAGCTGCTGACCGAAATCGCTCGACCCACTTGTGGGTCCGTTGTGACCAATGGGCGCGTGGCCTCCTTGCTCGAGCTGGGAGCCGGCTTCCACCCGGAGTTTTCGGGGCGTGAGAACATCTTCCTGAACTGCTCGATCCTGGGCATGAGCGACGAAGAGATTCGCGAACGTTACCAGTCGATCGTGGACTTCTCCGAGCTTGGAGATTTCATCGAGCGGCCGGTCAAGACCTACAGCTCCGGCATGTACGTGCGCCTCGGTTTCTCCGTGGCGGCCAGTGTGAACCCGGACATTCTGCTGATCGACGAAGCCCTCTCCGTGGGTGACGAGCACTTCAAAGGCAAGTGCATCAACCACCTGAATGAGTTCCGAGAAAAAGGCAAGACCACGGTATTCGTGAGCCACGATATGGGGTCGGTGAAGACCATGTGCCAGTGGGTTGTCCTGCTGGACCAAGGTCGCGTCGCGGAGCAAGGCAGCTCTGAGAAAGTGGCCGACGAATATCTCAAGCGCGCCCATGAACGTGGCAACGAACGTCTTTCGGCCGTCAACCGGGGGGCTTCCGAGTACCCGCGCTGGGGCAGCGGCGAGGTCGAAACCACGGAGATCGAGCTGATTGGAAAGGGTGGCGAGCCCACCCATGTTTTCCAGCCTGGGGAGCCCTTCAAGGTTCGCATCAATTTCCGCGTGCTGGAAAACTGCAAGAGGCCGGTTTTTGGCATCGGTCTTTATCGTTCTGATGGCACGTACATCAACGGAAGCAACCATTCCTGGCGCCAGGACCCGATCGATATCGAAGTCATGGAGGCCGGTCAAGAAGGCTGCGCGGAAATGAGTTTCAAGGCGCTGCCCTTGCTAAAAGGCGAGTATTATCTAACCACCTTCCTGTACGACCACAGCAAGGCCTCTCCCACGCCCATTGACCATCGCGAACATGCGGTCACCTTCCAAGTGATCGATTCGGATCACCGTCAACACGGCATGCTGTTCCTGCCCACACTGTGGGAAGTCAGCCACGGGACCGGGGACAAGCAGGACAAGCGAACCTCCCAAGCATGATCGACATCCACGCACTACCTTTCGATCAATACCAGCGCTATCGCCTGGTTGCCGACCTTTTGGTCAAGGCATTGAACGGAAAGCGTGGACGGATTTTGGACGTGGGGGGGCGTACCGAACTGCTCGGTGGATTCTTGGAGGGGCACGACATCGTCCTGGTGGATGTGGAGAGTTCGGACGCGAGCGGACTGATCTTAGGGTCGGGTGCCGCTTTGCCCTTTGCGGATGACAGCTTTGACGCGGTTTGCGCGTTCGACACCCTGGAGCATGTTCCTGTCGACTTGCGGGATGCTTTTGTTTCGGAGTGCGCCCGGGTCTCGCGCGGTTTTGTTTTCCTTGCGGGCCCCTATGACTCACCGGATGTTGCGCGTTCCGAGGAGTTGCTCCAGGAATTCCTGAAGCACAAGATCGGCAAGCCGCACCGCTATCTGAACGAACATCGCGTCCTCGGATTGCCCGATCGGGCCCGGGTGACCTCGATTTTGGAACAAGCCGGCGGGCAAGTGGGCGTGGTGGGTCACGCCAATTTGGAACGCTGGCTGTTGGCCATGTGCCTCGAGATGTACATGGAGAGCGACCCTCTCTTGCAGCCCCTGGCCAAACCTTTTTATCGCTTCTACAACCGTTTGGTGTATCCCCATGATCACGCAGGACCCGTGTACCGTCATGTGGTCATGGCCAGCTTCGCGGGGCAGCCGCTGCCGACCAGCGAAGATGTTTTGGAGGCGTCGGAACTTCCGAAAGGTACGGAAACGCTCCTGCAAACTTTCGCTAAGGACTGGATGGCGGTGGACCGTGAGCACCAACACTGGAAACCTGAGTTTGCTCGTTTGACCGGCATCATCGCCGATTTGGAGAAGGACCTGGGCGAGCACAAGCAAGCTCTCGACGTGGGTGGGGAAGACCTGCGTGCGCACAAAGAAACATTGATCGCACTGCGTGCCGATTTCGAAGGCTATTCGGAAGCGAGTGCCAATCAGTTGCATGGCTTGAACACCGAGCTGCAAGCCCACCGAGATCAGGCGATCCACCTGGAGGCGACTCTGAAGGAGCAGGCCGAGGGGGGCGCCCAGGCCTTGCAGGATCAGCGGTCGGTCTACGAAGCCGCCCTGACCGAAGCGCGCTTGCAAGGCGAAKCCGTGCAGKCCGAYTTGGGKGSCGARCTGCARAGGACCCGGGAGCATGCGGCGGCTTTAGAAGCGGAGCGCGAGCGCGCCCGTGCCTGCATCGCCGACCTGGAAGGAGAGCGGGAACGGCTCCATGGGCACGCCCATGGCCTTGGCGAGCAGGTTCAAGGGCTCGGCCAGCAAGTTCAGGGGTTGGTGGATCAAATCCATGGCTTGGAAAACGAGGTGAGCGCAAGCCAGGCCCGTTTGGCCTCCGCCCATGCAGCCCTACGCAGTTGGACCCATGCCCTGGGGCGCGTCTTCGGGCGTAARTTCAAGGAATAGGGCCGCTGGGACCTGCAAAGCCTCGATGCAAGAGGCTGCCCTAAGGGGTTGGGACCGCCCCAGGGATTTCCTGGGTTGCAGGTGGGGACAGAGGGTTCATCCCACTGACCCGGTCGGCTATAAAGGGGCCTTCCACAAAAGGTGCCTGCCGTGCACCGTTCCCGGAACCCACTCCAACCCAAGCTTCGATCTCCTTTGCAGTCCAACCCCATTGAATTGCGCTCCTTCGCGGAGCGGGTGAACCGCTGGATGGATCCCAACGCACGTGATGCGGATGTGGTCATCTCCGCCCGCGCGCGCCTTGCCCGCAATGTTCAAGGATTCGCGTTCCCGTCCCATATGGACCCGGATAACGCCGTGGAACTGTGCGAATTGGTGAAGCCCGCCCTGGCCCAAGCGCGATTGGATGGGGATACCCAATGGGTTTCCATGGGAGAGTCCAGCCAGGTCTTGAGACTCTTGTTGCTCGAGCGCAACCTGATCAGCCGCGACCTCGTCAACGAGCAGGTCCTGGGTCAATGCCTTCCGGGTAGGGCCCTGGCGTTCGGTCAATCGGAGACACTTTCGGCCATGGTGGGGGAAGAAGATCACCTACGGCTGTGCGCCCTGACCCCGGGTTTCGACATTCGCGGTGCCCTAGCCAAGGTGCGGGAACTGGACGAAACCCTCGAACAGTCGCTTCCGTTTGCGGTGAGTGAGGACATGGGATATCTGACAGGCTGTCCTACCAATGTGGGCACGGGGCTGCGCGCTTCTATCATGCTGCACTTGCCCGCCTTGGGTTTGGTCCGCAATGAACTGCAAAAGGTGTTCACCGCCGCCCAGCACACCGGGCTCGCGGTTCGTGGCATGCATGGGGAAGGCAGCCGGGCCACGGGCGACTTCTACCAGATCTCAAATCAAGTGACCCTGGGTCGTAGTGAGGATGAACTGATCGACGACTTGGAGGCGCTGGTCCCTTATATAGTTGGCTTCGAACGGCGCGTCCGCGAGTCACTGCTCGAAGAACATCGGGGGCCCTTGCACGACCGGGTGGCCAAGTCCTACGGGATCCTTAGAACCACCCGCTCTTTGGCGACCGGTGAAGCCCTGGCCCATATTTCGTCGGTTCGCTTGGGGCTGCACCTCGGACTCTTGCCCGAACTCTCCCTGAGTTCCCTCGATCGCTTGTGGACCCAACTCCAGAAAGGGCACCTCCAGGCACTGTCCGGCAACGGGGAAGAGAGCTTGGTCGAAGCCTCAGAGCGGGACAAATTGAGAGCTAGCTTGCTGCGCTCGCGCTTGGGCTAGCACGACACGCTCGGCGCGCTTGTAAGCGTATTCTTTGCAAGTGTTTAGACGTGGTGGTTGAAAGGGCTGAGTGGGCCCGCAAGGATTTGCGCTGGCGCAGAGGTGTGCGTAGGAACGCCCAAATGCCCTTCGGTTGGGAGCCCCGTGGCAAAACACTCATGTCGCTCCTTGATCATTCCGAAGGGGAAAACAGGTTGGGGTTCAGGTCGCCCGCCCACGGTCCCGATAGCCCGGGGACATCCAAAGAAATCCCTTTTGGGGCAACCTAATGATCAAATCCCTATACCTAGCACCCATCCTGGCACTCTCCATGTCAGTTTTGGCCACGGCCGCCGATAACGATGGCCTTTTTGCACGCTTGGAAGTCCGTACCGGACGCGTCCAAGTCATCAACAGCGAAGGCACTGAAGTGACCCTCCGGCGTGGTGAAGACAAATCCGTACGCGGATCCACCCACCTGGAAGTGTCCTCGGGCTCCGAAGTCCGTATCTCGTATCCTGGCGTGGCCAGCATGCACATTTGGGGACCCGCATCCCTGGATTGGCAATCGGTACCGACCCAACGCACATCCAACCTGGAAAACCTGGAGAGCTTGTCTTCGGGCGGCATCGCATGGAACATCTTTGAGGCCACCTGGTGTGATATCGAAGTTCGTCGTGGTCGCCATCTCCTGAACATGCCGGGCGACTGGAGCGCTGTCATGCAAGGTGGATCCGTCCGCCTGCGAGGCCTCTCCACCGGCCC